>JBFWPD010000006.1:0-23660 GCA_050250175.1 Vicinamibacterales bacterium | reverse complement strand
CGCCCATCAATACCTTGCTCAGTTATCAGATGAAGTCCACGATGCCCTGGTTGGCAATGCTGGCACGATTGTGGTGTTTCGATGCGGCGCCGACGACGCCTTGCTTTTCGGACGTGAGCTTGGTCTCGAAGCCGCGGGAACCCTAGCGCAGACATCCAACTTCGCCGCGTGGACCAAGCTGCTGCGCAACGGCACACCGCTCGATCCCCTGCTGGTGGAGACTCGCCCGCCCGATCAACCCTCTCGTGGCCGGGCACGGCACGTGGTCGCTCACACACGTGCTCGCCATACGCGGGGCATCCGAACGATCGGCGACTAAGACATAAGCTTATGTCCCTGGCCCTGTGACTACCTCTGGCGTTTGCTGATAGCAATGTTTACATGCGAAGGTGCCCACGCAGCGCGCCTATCCGGCGTACTGCTTGGGAGGATCGGTCGTGTCTGCCAGCGCCACCGCCAGCTATCTCACGATGCAAATCCACGACATTATCGCGGGTCGTGTCCACGAAGCTGTTGCCCCCGGCTGGGCGATTGGTCCCTTCTATCCCATCGACGACCCGCGTCATTCGCCTACCTTGGAGATAAAGCACTGGGATCGTATGCTTGTCCGACGGACATGGCGCAACCATCCGACAACGGGCAGTGAGTACATTGTCGTCTCAGTAGGCGTATTGGAGGTTGTTTTCGGCGAAAGAGACGGTCCTGATGACGTTAGAGACAGTCTCCGAGTCACCGTACGGGCTGGGACCTGCATCGTTCTTAAGGAAGGACAGTGGCGGCGTTTCGAGTGCTCGGATGATGCGTGTGGCATCTCTATTCGTGGTGCCCCGGCTCGTAGCTAACGGCCAATTATCCTCCGCGTCCTCATAAACTGCGCTCTCTTTGTCGAAGTGCCTCGGTCAGGCGCGCGAGCAACCTCGGATTTCCCGATGCTTGTGCGCCCGCAATCAAGTCATTCAGCATCTCGTTGATCTCTGCTTCAACAGGGACACCCTTCCCTTCGAGGAAGTCGTAGATTCCGCTCGCGAAGAATTGGTATCGGGCCATTCCCAGCCTAAGTGCAAACTCCTCGTGACGTCCCTCCACCTCCTCGGCCCGAGCCGATTGTCTGACCGCATGCGAGTAGTTGTCGAGTGCGCGTCGGCGCAAACCCGGCTCGGCCGGATGCTTTACGTGGCGACGCAGATCCGCCCCAACCAATCCCTCGAAGACATGAGCGAGTTCCGCCTCGGTCAAACGGCCACTATGGATCACGTCAAATACTTGCGCGTAGGTGGCGTTGTACTCGGCCCGCCCCTCGACCTCGGCCGCCGCTGCTGCCAAGCTCCGGACCGCGTGATACCCGGGAAACCAAAGTATGCCATCTCCGCGGAATTCATTGCCAAGTCGCAGATGCTCGAGAGCTGCGCGGTGCGAAGCTGGTCGCTCTGCTCCCGCTATCTTCAATGCGTCTCCCTGACGTGCGTGGTACCGACGAAGCAATGTCTGGTCGGTCCGTGTGCCGCCGGCTGCAACGTTGAGCATTTGGCGGAGGAAGGGTCGAGCCATCCGTTCGACCTCCGCAGGCTCAGCCAGAAAGCAGACCAAGTGCGCAGCCTTGTCAGCTAAGTCGAACAAAACTCGGCGACCGTCAACGCCGTCAAGTTCCTCGGCTATGGCCAGCATGACCTTTAGTGTCTCGAGCCCCGCACGCATCTCGCGCCCCGTCACCAGGCGGCTAAACAATGGCAAGGCGGACTCCAGAGCCTGCCTTACGCGCTCTTGCTCTTCACTGCGCGCGGCTATTACCCAACCGACCTTCGATGTCGCGGTCAATTCCATGCTCACTGCCGCGCTCAAGGCAGCCGCCACCTCGGCGTCGATCTGTACCATCGCGCGCTTCTCACGGACCTGCGGGTGCGAGGGGTCAGTATACTCGTCGAGGTATGCGATCAAGGTCTCTGAAGGCGCCAAACCGAGTTCGCGGGCAAGCAACAGCTGGCTTGACGGGCGGGGCCGGGTCTTGTCTCCCTCCCATTGGCTGACCAGCACCTGTGAGCCGTTGATCCGGCTGGCCAGCTGTGCTTGAGTAAGTCCTTGCCGTTCGCGTGCCGCCCGTAGGCGAGCACCGTAACTCTCGATCGGTCGTTCGGTGTGACGTTCCATTCGAGGTCTCCGACCCCCAGCCGAGATATAAGTGCCGCCATTGCGGCCCCAATACGTTCTTATTCAAAAAACCCACGCTACCCCATTATTAGAGAAGGCGGCTGATTGGTAGATCAGCCGCCCTGGACCGGTCCATTGGCGTGGACTTGGCCCTGGGCACCCTCCTCAGACCAGGAGAACGCCCATGCGCAAGATTAATAAACATTGTTCATTTTGCCAAGGACGCACACAGGCAGCTGCCGTGATTGACCTGGATAATCTCGTTAATCGAGGGCCCCTCGGCCCGCGCGCCCTGCTCGACATTACTCGACTCGCAGCTGCCTTCCGGAACCATCATGTGGT
Organism: Vicinamibacterales bacterium; assembly: GCA_050250175.1. Taxonomy (GTDB): domain Bacteria; phylum Acidobacteriota; class Vicinamibacteria; order Vicinamibacterales; family CAVVIG01; genus JBFWPD01. Next base: position 21,173 of record JBFWPD010000006.1, on the reverse strand, counting down.
CACTGGGACCGTGTGCCAGCACTGGCGGTTCCGCGGCCTGAGCGAGAGCATCTGGCGGGGCCTCAATTTCGATCTCGTGGCGGCTGGCGCGAATTGCGATCGGGACGTCTCGCTCGCGCTTATCCAAAAGTTCGATGCTGGCTTTCGACACCTCATCCTCGTAGCCGGAGATCACGGCTATGCAGACCTGGTCACCCTGCTGAGAAAGTGCGGTGCCTGGGTCGAAATCTGGACGCTCCGAGAGGCTGCGGCCTACGAGCTCGTCCGAGCCGCCGACGCCGTCCGCTTCATCGACGGATTGATCACCGAGGTCGCCCCTCCATCTTGCGCCGCCTGAGCGCTCCTTTCGACGTGGGCAGTCTCCGTCCTGCCGCGGCCCGAATCGTGACCCTGCGCGGCCCCCAACCCCCGCCAACTCGGAGAACCACATCATGTCCAATCCGACCCTAGACCTCGTAGCCCTCGATTACGATCAGCTTGTCGCGCTGCGCACCCGTGTCGACGCGCGCATCGAGGAGTTGCGCCAAGCAGCCGCGGAGCACTACGGCCTCGCGCTTCCCGCCAAGCGCAACGGCCGCCGCCCCCGCAAGCAGCAGGAGGCGCGTGATGACGGCGACGCCTGACCTTCTCGTCGGAGCCCTGGCCTCGGAGCCGGAACCGGTCCGGTCCCCGTCCCAGCTCCGTCTCGCCGGGACCGCCGTCGAGGTCACCGCCTATCGCGTCGGCGATGACCTGGTGATCGTCCTCAATGATGCCCGAGGCAGCCACATCGGCCGCGTCGTGCTCTCCGATCTCGTGGCCGTTGCCGCCCGTGGTGGGCGGATCAGTCACGACATCCTTTTGCGCCCGGAGCCGACCAACCCGGCCCCAGCCCGCTAGTGACGCCCCAACAACGCTTGGAAAACACGCATGTCCGCGCTTTCGGCCCAGGAGTTCGCAGCTCTTCTCACGATCGCCCAGAGGCTCGGCGTCTCGCCGCCCTATGCTGGAGAGTCGACCGAAGCGTTTGCGCTTCGCGTATCAGCTGCCGTCGCGCAATCCGAGCACGCAAAGGCGGTCGCGCGCGATGTCGCGCTTGCTCTTCGCGTCGCGGTCTCGGCAGGCCTCGCGCTATTCGGCATCATCACCTTCTGAGAGGATGCCATGTTGGTCCTTGGCCTTATCCCCCTCCACATGTTCGCACTCGTTTTCGCTGTGTACCCGGCCATCGGGGCTCTCATCGGCTGGTTGTTGTCCTTCGGCGTCGACGACGGTGACACCAAGAGCAAGGCCACGCGAGAGAGATACGCTGCGACCGGCGTTTTCATTGGGTTGTGGGGCGCGGCCTCAGAGGCCTTCGGTCCCCAGTCACCCGTCCTGCACATCCTGCCGGGATGGCACTGGTACTGGGGCGCCGTCGACGAGTTCTTGCGCACCGGCTATTGGCCCTTCCAACGATACGATGCGCCCATGAACCCCCACGTCATCTTGGGGCCGCTGCTGCTGGTATCGTTCGTCGCCGGATACTTCATCTTGCCCGTCGCGCTGCTCGTCGCGCTGCCTGTCGCGCTCTCAGGCGTGCCGGCCGCAATCCGGTACGCGCGCGGCCGGCATCCGGCCGAGTCGGTCATCGATGCAGCCCTCAAGTCCGGCGACCCGATCGATCGGGACGAGCTTGCTCGCGCGCTCGCCGTCGATCCCAATCTACTGCTCGATCCCCCATCCGAGGAAATCAGTCTTCAGCAACGCGCGCGTGCCGAAGCATTGCGGCAGCGTCTCGATGCCGATCGCGCGCTCGTCGAAGCGGTCATCGAGCGCGAGAAGGCCAAGGCGCGGGCGCCACAAAAATCGAGGTTCTGGTCATGAGCGACGATGCGAAGAAGAGCGGATTGCCCGCGATGGTGACGAGTGGATCGGCCCTGTTCCCGCAGATGCCGACGCCGGTCGCCTCTGGCACCGGATGGTTCGCCCGACGCGCGCTCGAGCGCGAGATCGAGGCCCTCGGTCTCGCGCGTGACCGCCAGCGCATCATCCGCGAGCTTGCCGATGCGTACGGCGCGACGGCCGAGTCGATGCATCGCACCGCGCAGTCCGTTGCGCTGCTGCAGGATATCGACCAGATCCGTGCCGAGGCCCGCGCGGCCGCCGCGCACGAGCGATCGGTCGCGCGTCTCAAACGAGCGAATGAGCTCGAGGCGATCGAACACGCGACCGCCGAGCGCGCCGAGCAACACCGTGCCCGTCTGCTCGACCTCCAACGTCACAGTCATAACGCCGAGCTTGGGCTCGACGTCCTGCGCGCTGCTCGCGAGCTCACGATGCGCGTGGCGGCGATGCGCAAGGAAGCCGATGTTGCCGACGTCGAGCAGACGCTCGGATTCCTCAGGCGGCAATCCGATGCCAGCGGCTCGTCGCAGTCGCCGGCCGAGATGCTGTCGACGTTGGCAGCCGCTGCGGGTGAGGAGCGGGACCGCCACTTCGCTGCCGGCAATGTCGACGCCGCGCGCGCTGCGGCCGATCGCTACGCGTTGATCCAGCAGCTCATCGCCGCGCTTCAGCCACCGCCCAGCTCGTGAGCACGCGATGTCGAAGGCCCGCGAACGCTACCGGGAGATCAAGGCACGGCTCGGTGCACGCCGCGCTCCAGCCATGCCTGCCAAGGTGGCGAGCTTCGATCCGACCGCCATCGTGTTGGGGTTCGACCGTGACAACGCTCCCTTCCGGATCTCTCGCGCGCAACTGCGCACCCATCGGCTGGTCATCGCGGGCACCGGCTCGGGTAAGTCGAATCTACTGCTGGCATCCATGCGGCAAGAGCTTCTGTCGGGCTGCGCGACCTGGCTGATCGACAACTTCGGCAATCACCCCGAGGACGGTGTCTACCGCCACTATCTCGCGTGGCTCGAACGAACTGGCCTCGCCGATCAGCGCACCATTCATCTGATCGATCCCAACGAGCGCCACTTCGTCGTTGGGCTGAACTTCCTCTATCTCCCTGACGGCGTGGACCCGTCGACCATCGCCTCGAGCGTCATGACGGCCGTCGAGGTCGAATTCGGCGACGAGAACTCGCTCGGCACGCCGCGCACGCGTCGCATTCTGACGGCGCTCTTTGCTGCGGCGGCCGAGCTGCATCTCACCATGGCGGAGCTCGTCTATCTCATCGATCCGCTGGACGCGCACGGACTTCGCGCGTGGGCCATCGAGCAGCTGGCCGATCCCTACGCGCGCCTCGTGCTCGCCGACCTTCACGAAATGGCGCGCGCGGAGAAAGGCAGCCGTCAGTTCCGCGAGCAGGTCGAAGGGCCGTTGAACAGACTGAGCGAGTTCTTGCGCTCCGAAGCGCTGCGCACCGCTGTCGGTCTCTACGACGTCCACCTCGATTTCCGGCAGGCGTTGGAAGAGGGTCATCTCGTCTTGACCAATCTCGAGCCAGGGCCACGACTCTCCCCCGCCGAAGGCATGCAGCTCGGCAAGTTGATCGTGCGCGCGACGCTCGACGCGGCGAAGCAACGACGGTGCTTCCGCGAGCAAGTGTTCTTGCACGTCGACGAGTGCCACAATTATTTGACCAGAGACTTTCCTGATGCACTCACGGCCTGTCGCAAGCTCGGCCTCGGTATCTCCGCCTACATGCAATATGCGGCGCAGGCCGATGCGGTCGGCGAGCACATCCTGCCCGGCCTCGTCAATTCGACCACCACGCGCATCTTAGGCAAGCAGAACAGCATCTCGTCTGCCGAGACGATCGTGCCGGACGTGGTGACGCTCCCGCTCGAGCTTCCGGTCCAGGCGTCTGTTCGGCCTGTCGTCGTCGGCCACCGCATCCGCGATTTCGCGTCGCGCTCGCAGGCGCATCATCACGGCAGATCTCATGGAGTTGCGACCTCGTCCATGGAGGCGCGCGGACGCGCCGTCAGCGTCGGTGAATCGCAGTCGAGCGGGCATGTGCGGGGCCGGAGTGTGGGGACCTCCGATAGTGAAAGTCGTGGCCGCACCGATGCTCACGCCTCCGCCTTCACCGCCTCCGCCGGCGTCTCGGAGTTCTCGGCGCAAACACTTCCCGGTGAGGCGGCGTATTCGCTGACGACACCGATGCCACTCTCGCTTGGGCTCGGAACCGGCGTCAGTCAATCGACGGCACACGCAGCGTCCTCGTCACACGCCGACTCGTTGCAGCTATCGACCTCGCGTTCCCATTCCGAGAGCACGTCCGAGATCACGACGTCGGGCACCTCCTATGCGGAAAGCCTCTCGTCGGCCGTCGGCACAGGCCGCTCGCAGAGCGTGTCGACGTCCGAAGGCATCAGCGAAAGCACCGGCACCACGGAAGGCATCGAGCCGATCTACGAGTCGCTGCCGACGTCCTTCCACTCACTGCAGAATGTCGTGCACATGGCGGCCGAGAAGCTCCTCGACCTACCGGTCGGACAATTTCTTGTTCGCAGTGGATCGCGCACTGCCACCGTGCGCGTACCGCTCGCCGAGCGCATTCTCCTCACTGATGACGAGTTCGCCGCGCTCAAGGCGCGCATCCTTGCGCGTTCGCCTTCGGCACTTCCCCGCGACGCCGCTTTGGCGGAGATCGCCCGGCGACACAAGCAACTCGGCATTGTCGTGGCCGGGTTCCCGGCCGACCCGCCACGCTGGCAGGAGCGCGAGCCGGCCGTTGTCCACAGCGCCCCGAAGCGCCGCGACGGAGAGGTAAAATGAAGGGCATGGCCTCCATCCGATCGCCCCGGTTCGCTCGCGTCGACGACGCCCTTCCCGAGGCGTTCGTCGCGACCGACCGCCATCTCGCCATTCTGCGGTGGCTCTTCGAGCACCGCGTCCTCTCGTCCGACCTCATCGCCGATCTCGACGGCGGCAGTCCGCAGCAGGTGCTGCGCACGTTGCGCACCATGTATGATGCCGGCCTTGTCGACCGCCCCAAGGCTCAGATCGCGCTCTTGATCCAGCGCGGCAACGCGCCACTCCTGTATTGCCTCGGTCGTGCGGGAGCGCGCCTGCTTGCCGAGCGCGATGGCCTCGACGTCTCGCGCATCGACTGGACGCAGAAGAACCAACGCCTCGGCTCCGTCTTCCTCGAGCATCAGCTCGGCATCGCGCGCTTTCGTGTGGCACTCGAGCGCGCTGTCCGCACGCGCTCTGATATCGCCCTGATCAAACGCCACGAGCTCGTCGCGCGATTTCCCGAGGCGACTCGCGCGCTGCGTCAACCCTTGAAGGTCGATGCAGCTGTGCGCTTGGCGATCTCATCGCCGCGCACCGAGATCCTGGCCAACGTGCCCGACGACATCTTTGCGCTCTCCATTCCTGACAGCGGGCGCACGGCGCATTTCCCTGTCGAGATCGATACCGGCAGCATGAAGGTGACACCCCGCCGCGGCATTTCCCCCAATGAGACCAGCGTCTTGCGCAAGCTCGCCGTGTTTTGGCACGCCTGGCGCCAGGAGCGCTTCGCGACGCTGTGGGGTATCCCGCAGCAGCGCATCCTGTTCGTCACGACCAGCCAGAAGCGCATCGCCACCATGCTCGAGGCCGTCCGCCATCCGCTCGTCTGCGACGGCCGCGGCTCGGACATGTTCGTGTTCGGAACGTTCGCCGACATCGCCGCATCCGGTCCCCTCGCGGCCGTGTGGACCACGGGCAAGGGCGAACCCGTCAGTCTGTTGGAGTAACGCCTGGTGCCCATCGAAAGCGATAGCGGTCCTCCGCGCCGCCGGCCGAAGCCGGGCGGTCAAGCACTCCAGCGCAGCGGGTGCTTGACGGCACGGTGCGGCGGCGCACACTCATCGCGCCGCAATTCGAGCGGATCAGACTTCGACGTCATCCGAGCGCGCGTCTCGCTGCTCGATGTCCTGGCCCGGCTCGGCATATCCGACAAGCTGCGGCGCTCTGGCAACAATCTGGTCGGCGCCTGTCCCGTATGCCGCATCGGCAGACGATCGTTCGTCGTCGACCCCGAAGCCAATCGCTGGTCCTGCTTCGCCGACTGCAAGTCCGGCGGTGGCGTGCTCGAGCTCGTGAGCGCACTCGAGCGCGTGTCGATCATCGAGGCCGCGCGGATCATCACCGCGTGGTTTGCGCTCGCTTCCCCCTCGCCATGGAGACCCGTCATGTCGAAACCAACGCACAAGGTCCTGACTGCCGTCGAGCGGACGGACGGCAACAACACTGCCAAGGCGTTCTACACGCGCATCGGCGCCGGCTGGCCGATCAAGAACGGCACCGGCATCGCGGTCACCCTCGACGCGCTGCCGGTCAACGGCCGGCTTATCATCCTCGAGATCGGCGAGGACGATCAGGACGAATCGCGTCCTCGCTCGTAGTCGGCACGAGCCATCTTCATCGAGCGTGGCGCGCCCTCGCTGATGCGCCGCGCCCGTCAAGCGCGGGAGGCATCGCCTCGCACGTCCTCCCGCTTGACCGCCGCGGACGGGCACGCCCGCGGGAACCGCGTGGCGGCTCCGGAAATCATGGCCGAGTGGGCTCTCCAGAAATCATGTGGGGTATTTGGCGGAGGCACGACGCAGCGCGTGCGCACGCCACCGACAGAGCGGCTGCGCTTGGCGCGCCGCCATCGCGTTCAGCTCGACGACAACCGAGTGCAGGGCTAGCTTCGGTCTTGGAGGTGATCGGCAGCTTAACGTGAGATTTCAGGAGGGATTGAATGGAGAAGGTCGTGATGCTGGTGTTTGCGGTCTTGGCGGCGGCGATCGGGGGCGCTCACGCCACGGGCCAATGGACGTTTCTGTGTCCATATGTCGGCTTCATCTGCAAGTAGGAGAACGGGCTGAGGATGGCCGCAGGATGCGGCCGAAAAACATCGAGCCCCGCTTTGGACGGGGCTCGCGTTGCCGGCCGCTTTTCCGTGACACTGGCAATGGCTCTTATGCGGGCGAACCCGCTGGCGCGTGCACTTAGTCCAGGATGGTGCGACAAACCCGCTCGGGCAACATCTTTGACGTGGGAGCGGTATAGCCCGGCTTCAAGCGGTCGCGAGAAAAATATCGAATGCCCGGCGCGGATTTGTGGAAGTGCCGGTCTCGCGTAGAATGTCAGCATATGACGACACGTCTGGCCGAAGCCATAGCCCACGTGAAGAGCCTGCCGGAGGATGATCAGGATCGCGTCGCCGATGCGATCATCGCCTTCGCGAACGAGCGGACCGGCTACGACCTCACCGAGGCGGAGCTCGCCGGCATCGATCACGCCATGCGCCAGGCCGATGCCGGCCTCTTCGCCAATGAGGCGATGGTGCGGAGCGTGCTTGGCCGCGAGCTATGAAGCTGCGCGTCACGCTCGACGCAGCCGACGACCTCACCAACATCAACACTTACCTCTCGGCCCTCGAGCCTGCGATCTCAACGCGCGTCTTGGCGCGCATCGCTACCGTCATCGAAACGCTTTTGCTGTGGCCGCGGCTCGGGCATGCCGGACATCGAGCCGGAACGTACGAGATCGTCGTGCCGCGACTCCCTTTTCTCATCGTCTATCGCCTTGATCGCGGCATCGAGGAGGAGCTCATCATTCTGCGCGTGTATCACGCTCGTCGCGACCGACCGCACCCGTCTGCCGATTGATCCTCTGCCAACTCCGGTAGGCAGTGGTTGACGTTGACGAAGCGCCACAGCTCAACCGCATCGAACATTTGAATGCTCGAGGTATCCGCCGCTCGGCGGATTCTTCTTACTCCCCGGAGGCCCTGCAGTGCTGCTCGCGGCTCTTTTCAGTGTGCCGGCGGCAGGCGCGGCCTCAAGGCACCCGATGCCGAGGAGTGGGGGCGAGGCATCGGAAGTGCTCATCGGGTCCCCCGCCTTGACCCCGCGCCCGTCCGCCGGCGGCTCCCCTGTGAGCCGCGAGCAGCAGATGCGGCTGGTCGAGATTAGCCACCATCACATCACTTCACCCTATGGCAAAGAAACGCCCGACGTTCGACGTCCGGGCTGAGCTACTGGCCAAAGCGGCCGAGGACCTGCGCGTGATCGCGGGCATCGTCGCCGACGAAGCGGCGCACATGGCCGAGGCGCGGCAACGGTTCGCGGGGAAGCGCGCCGAGAAGCGTCCCGGGCGCGCCTGATGCGCGCCGATTACCAGCCTTCATTCCCTGCCACCATGTCCCTACCTGACGATTACGGAAGCGGGCTCGACACGTTCCCGGGTCATTGCGGCTATTGCGGTGCGCCGTGGGCGCACGCTCTCTAACCGTATGTCCGCAAACGAAACGGCGCGCATCCGCGAACTCAACGACGCGTTCCGCCGCGCGCCGGAATTATCCGCACAGCGCGCGAGTCTCAACCGGCTCTGCGTCACGCGTGGCGTTGCCGACCACGGCCCGGCGTTCATGGCGCGCGCTCTCGCTCGTGTGCGCAGCTTCGAGGAGTTCACGCCCGGCGACGATCCCTACCAGGAGCACGACTTCGGCGCTTTCACGCTCGACGGCGAGCGCCTGTTCTGGAAGATCGACTGCTACGATCTCGCCGGCGCGTACCATTCGCCGGACCCGGCCGATCCACTCGTCACGCGGCGCGTCCTCACCATCATGCTCGCGAGCGAGTACTAATCTCGACCAGCGCCCGCGCATCCGCTGCTGCCGGATGCGCGGGAAGGGCCTCTGCCCACCGTCCCCCTCCATCCACCCGATGCGACGATGCGGACACCATCTTGGAACCCCCAAATATGAGCGGCCGTTGCCGCTCAGAGGCGCGTGAGCACACGCCAAATCTCGACCATCGCGCGCGTGTCGAGAGCGCAGTATCGCAGGAGGTCGTTGCGGATCGTGCTCGCGGTGGCAGCATCGACTTGGCCGATCACGACCTCGTTCCAGCGCACCGTGGCGGTGGCGCCCTCCCGTATCGGCAAATCAGCGTATGACAGCTCTGGGACCAGCACCGGCAAGATGGCCTTGATCGATGTGCGTCCCTTGAAGCCAGGATGCACGTAGGCCTGCTCGGCGAAGACGTCCATCAGATCGACGACTCGCGCGTTGACGTCGGCGAGGAATGAGCGGGCTCCCGGATTACGGGCCGCGAGCCGGTCGTTGATCCCCTTCTCGAACTTCTTGTTCCACGTGACGACGGAGCCGGAGCTCGGCATCGCGGCGCGGAGCGCGTCGATGAGAGGGTCGTCCGGCGCACTGGGCTCGGTGTGCAGGAACTCGTGATGGACGAGATCGGCGCCTTCGTGGGGTACGACATCAAGAGAGAACTGAAACGGGATGTGATCGTAGGGGCTGTAGCCGGCATGCCGCGGCACCGCGCAGGGGTACGTCTCGTAATCGAGGAAGGCGACCGGATACGTGATGGTCGTCAGGAACGCCTCGATGGCACCGTGATCGATGCTCGGACGACCGGTCTTCGCAGCGCGCACCTGGTTGGCCTGGGCCTCGCTCAGCTCGAAGGTATCGGGCACGTCCTCGAGCTTGAGGATGCCGTGATCGACAAGCTCGGCAAGTTTACGCTTCGATAGGCCGATGCGTGCGATGTCGTGCACGCTATACTCGGGTACCTGCGGGTTGGTGTATGCGAAGGTCGTGCAGTGCGCGCTTCGGCCCTTGGTCATGCAGCCGCAGGGCGGCACCAGCGGTGACGTTCGCGACAGGATCTCATGCGCCGTCGCCATCTCGAGCGACACTTCAGCGGAAAGTGCGGTGACGCGCTCGCTGAAATCCTCACGCGTGAAGAGCGCCGACACGTCGAGAGAGTCCCCCAGCACATAGTCGCCGTCGAGCCGCACGAGCATCAATCGGCCGAGCGGCACCCCGTTGGCGCGCAGCACCTCGGCTTGGAACGCGAGGTCGTAGCTGTACAGCTTATCCTTCGCCTTCTTGTCGTTGCCGTTGGTCGAGGACTTCACTTCGTAGAGGTCGTAGCGGCTGGTCGCTGGATTCCAGACGAGGATGTCGCATGCTGTGGTGTAGCGATCCGTCTCGAACACGGGCTGGTAGAGGACGGGTGTGCGGGCGACGATGTGATCCCGTGTCGTGGCCGCATCGCCACGAGCGATCAGGATGCCGCCGGGAAAGAGGTCGCGGGCGCGCTCATCCACCACGTTGCCGGTCTCGATGATGCTCTCGTCGAAAGCGGACAGAGGCGTCGCGTGATAGATCGCCGGCGCATGGATCTTGACCCACGCGTTGTGCGGGCAGTCGCGATAGATGAGGTAGTTGGTTTTGCTGAGCTTCATGGCTGGACGGCCCCCGCCGACGCACTGGCAGGATATGCCATACGGGCGAAGGCAACCAGTCCATGCTCGACGATGCGGGCGGGTCACGCCGCCGGCTTAGATGGAGAACTCCGAGCGGTGCATCCGGTATGCGCCGTGCGTGTTCTCCGGATCAACGACAACGACGAAGTAGTAGCGGCCCTTGGGGATGTCCGCTGCGCTCCAGTGCATGCGGTGCTTCCCCCAGTTCGCCACAGTCGGCGCCTTCTCGGCTTCGACTGCAGTGCGGCCCGCGATGTCGCCGATCTCGCCGTCGTTCGGGTACCAACCGGTGTAGTAGGTGATGACGTCGAGCTCCGGCAGCGCCCGATCGCACTCCTTACAGGTCAGGTTCTCGAAGGTGATGTCTGCGCTCACTGCCCCGTCGCGGATGGTGAGTTCGACGGCAGGCTGCAGGACGAACGGTTCCTCCTTCGGCGGATTGGGCTCTTCGATAGGAGGTGTTGAGGTTGCACGCTCGTCAATTGCGTCGCTGCTCGAAGCGCTTTCGGTTGCAAGCTCCTGAGTGTCAGGTGTTGCCGGCTCAGGAGTTGCCGCAACAGTGTCCTCGATGATGGCATCTGCGGTGGTCGCCTCTTGCGCCTGCACAATCAGTAGCGGGATCACAGCGAGTGCTGCGACCAGCGCGACGCCGAACGGCAAGCGGTGGTTCATAAGCTGTTGATTGCATTATAGCTCTTACCGAGCGCTTTCCGGGGTTATCCCCATGTCGTTGTCTTACGCGTAGGTGGTGGCGTTCTGGATGCCGGAGGCGGTCATCCTGTTGCGCCAGTCCCAGGTGTAGGCGGTGGTGGTGCCCTGGAGACGGCACCTCATGGAATGCGCTTTAGCTCATCATCCATGCCAGTCCGGCCAGTACCAGTCCTAGAATTATCGCATTGTGGGCACTCCAGTAACGGCCAAAGGCGTAGTCTGAGCCGCGTCCTGTCGATTCTGAAGACGTTTTGCCGCCAAGTGAGCGGCGGACGGCATCATAGGTCCGTTCACTTACTAGAAAGATTAGTCCGATGCTAGTAAAAAACACCGCCAAGGTCGCGACAACAATCATTTTTCATTTTCTTTATTACTAATTGCTTTTTTTATCGACTCCAGAGATCGACTTATACTCTGGAGTTGCGTTGAGATCCAAGCTGTTCCATTCCCGCCGCCATTTGCTTGTTGATAGATTTGTCGATTGACCCACGGCCTTGAATTCTCAAGGATTGTTGATTGATCCCAATCCTGCACTGCTGATTCTGCCGGGGCGATAATATCAGAATCGGGCGACAGCTGTGAAAAGTCTGTCTCCAATACATCAAGCGTTATATTTAGTGCCTCGAGTGTCTTCGCAAATGATTCCATGCCTACCAACGGCCCACCAAGAGAGCCTACTGCTGTGTTAGCAGACTTATACCAAAAACTGAACCAACTTCGTTGTTGCTCGACATTGGAAAAACTCTCAGACGTGTCGCTGTAATTCGTAAGATATACGTCAGATGCTGCAATAGAAATACTCGCCGCGTTGTACGCAATAACCGAGTAGTAAATAGCGGAACAGAATGCAGCTGAGAATAATTCTGCGCAGTTGCCTGTGGGATCTTTGTGAGTGACAGGGCTCCCTCTTCCGTAGCTGAATGAATTCTGCTGCTGGGGATCGACAAGGAAGACCTCCATCGGGCTTCCGATTTCATTGCGAGTGCGCTCCTTCTCACCAAGCAAAAGGAATGCCGGGTCCAGACTCAAGAACTGCCCCCTTCCGCCATCGTAGTATCGCGCATTGAGGTAGTTGAGTCCGCTTGCAGCATCATAGCGCTCGCCGATGTACTGCCGCTCGCTGTCCTCTACCCCGGTGTCGATGCGGCTGTCGCCGTACGGGTAGTAGTCGAGGACTTGGACGGCTTGCCCCGCGGCGTTGGTGACCACGTTCGTCGATCCCAGGTGATCGGGGTGGACGTAGTAGGTGGTGGGGGTGCCGGTCGCGACGCCGTCTGTGATCGCCTGCTCGATGTATGCGACCAGGGTGTCGCCGTGCCAGATGTAGCTCGTCGAGGTTGCGGTCGCCGTCGATGTGCCTTGGTACTCGATCGAGAAGTACTTGTTCGGGTAGTGGAAGGTCTTTGACGGCGAGCGCTGTGCGCGACGCTGCTCGGTATGGTCGTATGCGTAGGTGGTGGTCGCTGAGAGGATGCCGGAGGCGCTCATGCGGTTGCGCCAGTCCCACGTGTAGGCGGTAGTGGTGCCGAACTGGGTGGCGTTGCCGTTCCTGTCGTACACGATAGACGAAGTGGCGGTGCCGTCCCAGATCCCTGTCGGTGCATGGGGATTCGCGTAGTCAGTCTCGTCATAGGCATAGGAGCCGAGGCCGCCTGTAGCGCTTGCGCCTGTGTACGGCACATCGGTTGCGAAGACCGGCGACCCGTTTCCGGTCAGCGTGTTGCCGTTCCCCGAGCTGTCGGTGTACGCGTTGTTGAGGTGCCAGGCGCCCTGGAGATCGGTGCCGTTCGCGAAGGTGACCGGACTCACATAGAGGTCGGAGACCTCCGTTCCGGCGAGGTCGCGTGACCAGATACGGACATCGTCGATGATGCCGTCGAAGTAGGAGCTTTCGCCGGTGAGAGCGCCGATCTGGAAGGGCGCGGTGCCGTTGTAGATGGTGGCGCTGGTGCAGGTCTGAGTACTGCCTTGCTGGGTGCCGTTCACGTAGAACTTGACGGTGGTGCCGTCCTTGGTGACGGCGACGTGGTACCAGGTGCCGGTCGAGGGGGTCCAGGAGACGTTCACTGCGCAGCTCGCGGCGTATCCGTCGCTCTGGGTGTCGAGGATCATCAGCGGTGAGCCGGCGTTCTGGTAGAGGTAGAAATTGTACGAGCGCTGGTTCCCCGAGCCCTGGCGCTTCGAAATGATGTGCTGCATCTGCTCGTACGCGAAGCTCTCGAGCTTGATCCAGGCGCTCATCGTGATGTCGCCGGTGATATCGAGGCCGGTCTGCGAGACGTCAGAGATCGAGGCGTACTGCGAGCTGCCGCTCTCAAGGTCGAGGGAATAGGTATTTGTATTTCCCGATGTCGTCGCGGCCTCCAGTCGCTTGTACAAGAGATTGCCGAGGATGCTGTATGAGTAGACCTCTCGATACGGGGTCGAAGAGGCCGCCGTCGTCGATGCGAGCGTCAGGCGGTGCAGATCGTCGTACTCGAAGGCCAACGTCTTCTCGGCGAGAGTCGGTGAGCTGTCGGTGATGCCGACGATGTTGCCCACTGCATCGTACTCATACGCGATGTCTTGCACTGAGTTCGATGCGTCACCAACACGAGCGAGACGGTAGAGCTGGTTTGCGTCGTACGAGTACGGGATCGAGATCGCGTTGCCGTACTGCCGCAGCATCACTTGGCTCAGGGGCGAGTACTCGGCACGCGACAACACATGCGCGAAGGTGCCGCCCGAAGCCTTGCTCTGAATGTCACCGATCCTGCCGCCGAGGTCGTATCCGTAGAGGACCTGCCGACCATCGGGATACGTGATCGAGGTCTGGTTTCCCTGGCGGTCGTAGTCGAAGGTGGTGGAAGCGTAGCCGATGCCATTGACGATGCTCTGCTCTGCGCTCGAGAGGCCCAGAACGTTGTACGCGTAGGTGGTGCGGACTTCGGTCGAGGATGCGACGCACATGCGACCCGTTCCGTACGGGCAACTGTCGTATGCGTACGTGATTTCGGTGCCTGAGGAGCCTGCATAGTCTTCGGCGGCGACGCGATTAAGGGCGTCGTATGTGTAGGTGACGTTCTGACCCTTCGGATCGGTCGTCGAGGAGAGATTCCCGGCGAGGTCGTATCCATAGAGCCAGGTGCCGAAGGTCGTATCCGCGGTGTCGTGGAGGTCTTCGGCGCTGGTGCGACGCGAGAGGCCATCGAAGGCGAAGTTCCTGATGTTCCCTTCCGCGTCGGTGATCTTCGTGAGGTTCTTCAACGCATCGTACGTGTAGCTCGTGGTGTACGGCGTGGGGCCGAGATACTCGATGACCGAGGCGAGGTTCTCGTACGCGTCATACGTGACCCGCTTCTCGGAGCCGTTCGGATCGATCGTCTGCAGCTGCCACGGTGAGCGGGCATACGTCGTCGTGCCGACGATCGTGGCTGAGCTCGTAGCCCGGCCGAGGGCGTCGTACAGATATGAGGTGAAGAGCGCCGTCGTCGACGTCGCCGTCGTCCTCGCGCTCGATGAGGCGAAGTACGGCAGCGACTCGCGCGCGAGAAGCCCGGCGCTGTTGTATGCGTAGTCGCGCACTGCGAAGGTGTTGGCGCCACCCCACTGTACGCGCTCCTGCAGTTTCCTCCCCAGGCCGTCGCGGTACAGGTAGCTCTCGGTCGAGGTGCCGCTTGACTGGTATGAGCGCGTAAAGACGCTCTGCGGGAACGTGTCGGTGTATGTATGGGTGCGCGAGGTGACGAGCGAGGAAGGTGCGGCGATGTCGGATTGCATTTCGGTGGTCACGCGGCCCACGGCATCGAGCGTGAACGACCGGCGCAGACCATTCGGGTCGATGATGCTCTTCTCTTTCCCCGAGGCGTAGTCGCGGACGATGCCAGTGAGGTGCCCGAGCGCGTTCGAGGTCGTGGCGACGTACAGGTTGTTGGCGTCGAAGTAGTGCTGTGTCTGATTGCCGAGCGGATCGGTCGTCGTCGCGACCATGCCGAAGCGCGTGTAGCTCTTCGTGGAGCTGGCGTACGTCGTTCCGCTGATCCAGCGCTCTTCCTTCGTGAGGTTGCCCTTTGTTGTCGAGGCGAACGGCGCGTTGTCGTAGAAGAAGCGGGTCTCGGCGACGGTTGTTGACGCGTGATTCTTCACGGTCTCGTATGTCAGAAGCGACTGGTTGCGCGCAGTCGTCGTCGAGTAGGTATAGATGGTGAAGCGGGAGTCGGTCCCCGTGTCAGTGAAGCTTCCCATCGAGCTGGTCACTTCCCCGCGTTCGGCCTTGAGGACGAGGTTCCCCGTCGAGGTCGAGTACGTAAATTCGGTCGCCGTGTCCTTGTGCGATGCTCCTCCTTCCCACCACTCCTTGACCTCGGCGCGCAGCATCGTGAACCAGCGGCCAGGAAGCGAGTTCAGAAACGTGCCTGCATACGCGACATCGGTAGTGAAGACCGGCGACCCGTTTCCGGTCAGCGTGTTGCCGTTCCCCGAGCTGTCGGTGTACGCGTTGTTGAGGTGCCAGGCGCCCTGGAGATCGGTGCCGTTCGCGAAGGTGACCGGACTCACATAGAGGTCGGAGACCTCCGTTCCGGCGAGGTCGCGTGACCAGATACGGACATCGTCGATGATGCCGTCGAAGTAGGAGCTTTCGCCGGTGAGAGCGCCGATCTGGAAGGGCGCGGTGCCGTTGTAGATGGTGGCGCTGGTGCAGGTCTGAGTACTGCCTTGCTGGGTGCCGTTCACGTAGAACTTGACGGTGGTGCCGTCCTTGGTGACGGCGACGTGGTACCAGGTGCCGGTCGAGGGGGTCCAGGAGACGTTCACTGCGCAGCTCGCGGCGTATCCGTCGCTCTGGGTGTCGAGGATCATCAGCGGTGAGCCGGCGTTCTGGTAGAGGTAGAAATTGTACGAGCGCTGGTTCCCCGAGCCCTGGCGCTTCGAAATGATGTGCTGCATCTGCTCGTACGCGAAGCTCTCGAGCTTGATCCAGGCGCTCATCGTGATGTCGCCGGTGATATCGAGGCCGGTCTGCGAGGCGTCTGCGATCGAGGCGTACTGCGAGCTGCCGCTCTCGAGATCGAGGGCGTAGGTGTTGTCGCTCGTTGTTGCTACTTGTTGTTCGTCGGTATCCCAGCGATAAAAGGTACGCTCCAGTGTCGAGGAGCCGTTCGTGAGGACATCCTCTCGATACGGCTTGCCGATGAGCGCGAAGTCGTCGATCAACTCCCCTGCTGTCGTCGAGGCGGTGTCGCCCTGGTGGAAGAACGTCTTCACGAAGCCGAGCGCTGTCTGCTTCACGATCTCGCCGAAACCGCCGAAGCGACGATCACGGAAATCGCCGGTGAGATACATCTTGCCGTCGCGGTACGTGTAGCTCGTCGCCTCCTGGTTGCCGAAGCCGTCGTCGTGCGTGATGGATGTCACGAGAAGCTGCGGGAACGCGAGATCGGGATTGAGACCTGATTGGGATGAATACTCGTACGCAACATCGGTCGAGCCGCCCGTCGGATGATTGACGCGTACGAGGAGGTCGGGCTTCGTCGTCGTGCTCGTCCGTCCTGCGTAGTCAGGGATGCCGTCGCTGTCCCAGTCGACGGGCTCGTTGAACTCGACGTAGCCATCCCAGCGGTTGTTCGGACTCGAGAGAAGGCCTGTCGTAATGTACTGCGGCGTCTGCAAGGTTGTGGTCGCCCAGCCGGTGCCGGTGTTGAGGTAGACATAATTCCAAGTGCCAATCTCGATGTCGTCGATGCCGCTCGCCTTGGTCGTGTAGCTCGGCATCGTGTACGAACGGACGTAGTCGGTGAGGCCGTCGCCGTTCAAATCGAAAAAGCGGATGCCCCGGTCCCAGCCGTTTGCGTGACGCGTCGAGGTCGCGATGCGCCAGCTGGTCGCTTCGGTGGTTGAGGCCCAATCCGCTCCGGTGTTGAGGTAGAAGACGGTCGAGGCCGAACCTGATTGCATCCAATCGTCGAGACCGTCGCCGTTCACATCGACGAGGATAGATCCCTTCTGCTCGTCACCCGCGGTCGGCATCGTTTCCACCGGCGCGTATGCGCCGATGACGCGGGACCACCCAGTCGTCGTCCCCTGATTGAGGTACGTGCCGTTCGTGTCGCAGCCGCCGTCGCCACACGCATTGAGCGCTAGGACGTAGTCGACGAGGCCGTCGCCGTTCACATTGCCGAAGATGCCGGCCGAGTAGGCAAACTCGCCGATGCCGTTGGTGAAGTTGTTGGCGAAGGTCGGTATGGCGCTGGTGGCCATGGAGCCGCCGATCCATGACCCGCCGACGTTCTCCTCGTATGAACGGATGGGGCTCCCGTCGTTGCTCGTCGAGCGCAGGATATCTGCGCGTCCATCGCCGTTAGCGTCGATGAAGCGCACCCCTCGTTCGGCGGCGCGGTATCCGCCGGGATCAGACGATTCATACGCCCAGTATTCAGTTGAGACCGAGGTATTCGATGAAGAGAACGAGGGGTAGAAATTCTTGTCTATGGCTCGAGCCGTCACGGACATAGGGCTCTGAAGAAATAGGGATCGGTCTACAAGCCCGTTGCCATCGACGTCCCCGACGCTCCACGCGGCATTGTATATCTGCTTGTTGGTGTGCTCCTCGTACCCGGGCGTGCTGCTGGAGTAACCGAACGTCTCCGGCGGCATCGTGAGCTGGTTCGAGGACTCGTCCTGCCCGATCTGCTGCACCGATGAGAGGAGCGAGCGAGCTCCATTCACGCCGGTCGCGTAGTCGAGTTCGTACTTCCTCACCCAGGTGTTGTTGACGTACGCCGTCACCGTCGCGACGCGATCGCGCGTCTCCACCTTGAAGCCGGTCTTGTACGAGATGATCGGGTCAGGCCGCGTCTCGCGCGTGAAGATGACCTTGAAGATGCCGTCAGTCGAGCCGCTCCCAGTGTAGCGAATCTCCTTCGGGTAGATCTGGTTGGTGTTCGTATCGCGCTCGTATTCAAACGTGATGTAGTTGTCGTTGGTGTCGCGGACCTCCTCGAGCATCCAACGGTAGATGTCGGCGGGTGTCGTCGTGGCGTACAGCTGCGCGGTCGTGGTCGCGCCGAAGGTGTACTTGGTCCCCTTCTTGTCGTACGCGGTCCATGCGTTGCCGAAGAAGGTGAAGGCCGTGAAGCTGCCGTCGTCGAAGCGCAGGCGATAGTCGCCGTTGGCGCTCGTCGTCGCCAACTCGCCGCCCATCGAGGTCGTGAAGAAGTCGTCCTCGTAGAGGCGATTGACGCCGGTCTTGTTCAGCCGCTCGATGTACGGGATCGAGAGAGACCAGCCGTACCCGACGATGCCGTCCTCCAATGCTTGGCTGTTGTACTGAAGCGCGAGCTCGGGTGTGAGGCCGTTGCGGCCGGGCGGAACTTCCAGACGCACGGTGTGAGCGAACGCGCCTGTCGGTTGCAACACGTTCGGCAACGACGATCGTGCCGAGAACAGGTCATTGTTCGAAATGGTCGGAGGCCCTTCAAGGGCCTCCGCGATCATGAATCCTGGTTGCGAGACAAGGAGAGCGATGAGGGCGAGGGTGGTACCGCGCCCGAGGCGTCTCCGAACGAGTGAGAGCGAGAACCGTCCATGTTCGTCAATGACACCACTCATATGCGCGCGACTGCGCGGGGAGAAACACCATCATCGTAGCGGTTGTACCGAGATGCGCATCGCCCGGGTGGGGATATCCGTTATGCGAAATAGTCGCAGAGGGCTTTGGCGCAGTTTGTTGCCATGCCGCGCTCTCGTGTACCGAACCCGCTGGCGGTTTCGGCCCGCCGGCTTCGATCGCTGGCGCTCGACTTATCGATCGTCTGCGGCAGCCGGTAAGACGCGGCGGTGTCGCCCGTCAGAGGAGTTGAGCGGATGGCAGTCGCCATCACGCGCGGACCGTACGCCGCAGACCTCTCCCCTGTTACGCACGGCCCGCGCGAGAGCTGTTCTCACGCGGGATGTCGCAACAGCACCAGGGAGTTCGATCATGGCAGCGAAGCCATCGTTCCGCGTCTACACGGTGATCAAGCGCGAGGGAAAGGAAGACTTCTGGCTGAATTTGGGAGTCGCCTTCCCGCACGAGGATGGCGAAGGCTTCAACCTTCTCCTCCAGGCGCTGCCGATCGACGGCAAGCTCGTCCTTCGCACCTACAAGGAAAGCGAAGACGAGGACGACCGGCCGAAGCGGCCGAACAAGCGCTGAGACCTCGGGGCCGTCGCGATACCGTGGCGGCCCGATTGCTTCTTGCGAGCGCTCCGCCTCGCCCTGCGAAGCCCGATGTCCGGACTTCGCTCGTGAGACGGAGAGTTCGATGACAGGAAGCAAACTCGAGCAGCACCGCTATCTGCTCGCGCAGTGGGCGGTGGAGCGCCGGCCGGATGGCTGGCATATCGCACGGTCGTGGCTCATCGCCGCCGGCGAGAAGCCGAAATGGGAGGGGCCGTATCGCTTCCCCGAGGACGCGGCACTGGCGATCGCCCGGTACCTCGCCGCGGAGCTGACCAACCGCCACACGGCGCGCGCCAAGTTCCACAAGATCGGAACTGGCTCGCCCTTCTGGGGCATGCCGCCGCCCGCAAAGCTGCCGGCACGCACGAAGGCCGGAGCCGTGTCATGAGCGACGCCACGCGCATCGCTGCGCTCAATGACGCGTTCCGGCACAAGCTCGGCGAGCCAGGGAGCGGCAAGCACTACGTCACCGACGGCGTATCGTCGCTCGGCCGGGAGTTCGTGATGAAGGCGATCGCGGCGGTGAGGGGCTTCACGGCCTTCACCGCGGACAACGATCCGCACCACGAGCACGACTTCGGGTCGCTCACCATCGACGGCGAGAAGGTGTTCTGGAAGATCGACTACTACGATCGCCGCGACCCGGATCTCGGATCGGAAGACCCGAGCGACCCGCACGCCACCGAGCGCGTCATGACCATCATGCTCGCCGAGGAGTACTGATGGGACGGCGTGTAACGGGGCACCAGGTGCTTCGTCATAAAGGTCTGGGTGGGACGGTGTTCATCGCCGCTCCAGCTCGGGCTCGCCCTCGCCCCAGCGTTCACCTGCTGCCTGTCGCAGATGCCTTGCCGCAACATCGACCGACAGCCGGCCTCAGGGGCACGTGGAGCTCTCGCGCTCCGGCGCGGGGGCTCTTTTCTTGCGTGGGTTACTTCGCTGCCGGCGCCCGTTCATCGCGGTACGTCATCCGGAACACGAAATCGATCAGCGATCGGCGGAAGTTCGGGTCATCCTGGAACTTCGCGAACAGCTGCGTCTCGTCGCTCATCATCTCGTTCATGACGCGCTGCACGGCCTTCTCGCCCTCGATCTTGGCGTTCTGCTTTCCGGAGTTGGCCATCGCGTTCTGATACGCGCGATCAGCGGCAACCTTGGCCGGAATTTCCTCCATGATCCGCTTCTTCAGTCGGTCGTCATCGGTCCACTCGATGTTGCCAAAGCGCTCATTGAACTCCCGCACGATCTCCGAGAGCTTGCCGAGTTCCACCTCTCCGCGCCCGCCACCGCCATCCGTCGGTACCGGATCAATCTCCGCATCCTGGTCGGCCAGCTGGATACGCTGCACCACCTTCTTCTCGACGCGATAGCTGTCCATGTCGATCGTCTCGAGGATGCCTCTTGCGAGATCTTCCTCTTTCGGCGCAGGCAACTTGCTGATCAGGAAGTTCAAGAATATTGAGAGCTTCTCCCACTCCGCATTCGTGTACGGCAGGATGGCCGACAGGAAGCCATAGGTGCGGACAAACGCCTTCGCCTTGCCCTTGAACTGGATCTGCCCATCCTCGTCCAGCGTCTCATTGTAGACGGAGACGCACTGATCGAGGATCAGATCAAGCTCGGGGCGATCGGCGCCTTTGAGAAACTTCGCGACCAGGTCGTCGACCTCGGCCTGCGTGTAGACCTGCGCACCGTCGAGATCGTTCTTCAGGTCATGCAGCTTGTTCGGATCGGTCTCCAGCGAGAGGATCGTCGTCCGATAGTAGGGCTCGAACGCCGCCTGTATCGTGTCCGCGTCGTTCGCGAAGTCGAGAACGAACGTGTCCTCTTTCTTCGGATGCGCGCGATTGAGCCGCGACAAGGTCTGCACCGCCTTGACGCCCGAGAGCGGCTTGTCGACGTACATCGAATGTAGCAGCGGTTCGTCGTAGCCGGTCTGGAATTTATCGGCGCAGATCAGGAACCGGTACGGGCCCTCTTGGATCTTGTCGGCAATCGCACTCGAAGGAAAGCCGTTGAGTGACGCCTCCGTCACCTTGGCACCGCCGTACTCATGCTCGCCGGAGAATGCGAC
>JBFWPD010000005.1:0-24640 GCA_050250175.1 Vicinamibacterales bacterium | reverse complement strand
GTCGTCGCACAGATCGAGGACGTCGAGGTGAATCGCCAGACGGGACCCGTGTGGGTCAGGCGCCTGGTGTGCGCCCACGATTGCGGGCTAGTCAACAATCCGGAAGCACTTCGCCGTGCCGTGGAAGGATCGATGCTCAACTCGCTCAGCCGCGCCTTGTACTAGGAGGTCTCCTTCGACACCGAGAAGTTGCTCAGCGTGGACTGGCGCCCGTCCCCGACGCTGACCTACGCAGATACGCCTGAATCGATCGAGATCGTGATGGTCAACGGAGATCCGAACCCGGACAGGCCCGACCTGCCGCACTACGGCGCCGGCGAAGCTGCGTGCAAGCCGCTGATTGCCGCGGTCGCGAATGCGATTCATGATGCGACCGGCGTGCGGCTCCGGCGCGTGCCGTTCCGGCCGGCACGCGTGCTCGCCGCCCTCGAGACGGCCGGCGTCTAGTCAATTGCAGCAGCGCGTGAGATGCCTTGCCTGGAGGTGAGGGGCCTGCCTTCTCTCGTGACGCTGTAACATCCCCTGCGGTGGGTAGCCAAGGCGGCCGGCCGGGACGTCTCCGCGTGACGCCCCGCGAGTTGAGGGGTCAGCTTGCTGCGCTGGGCGCGGTGCTCTGGATCGTTGCCCTGGTCAACGCCTGGACTCCGACCCTCTACCTTCGAAGCGGTCAGGTCAAGGGAACGGACTTCGTCCACGTCTACACCCTGGGCCGCGCGACAGCAACAGGCCACGCATCCGACCTGCTCGATGCCGGCGCGCTGCAACGCATTCAGCTCGACGCCGTTCCCGAGTCCGCTCACGCCTTCTTTCCTGCGTTCTACGGCCCACAAGTCGGTGTCACCCTGCGGCCGCTCGGGTTTCTCTCCTATCGAACGGCCCTCATCGTCTGGTCAATAGTCACGTTTGGAATCTATCTGGGCGCGGTTGTGTTCGTGGTGCGCCGAAGTCGCTCGCTGAAACCGTTCCTCGGACTGGTCATGCTGGCGAGCCTGGCATATCCGCCTTTCTGGTTTCTCATCCAGCACGGACAGCTGACGGTCGTTGCCATGAGTGCGATGGTGGGCGCGTGGGCGATGATGCGACGCGGTCACGAGCTCGCCGCGGGTCTGTGCCTGGGCCTCATGGCGTACAAACCGCAGCTGGTGACCCCGGTTGCTCTGGTCCTGCTGGCCACCGCCTCCTGGCGAATCCTTCTGGGGCTCGCGGCAGGAGCGCTGTTGCAGTTCCTGCCGGGCATTCTGCTGCTCGGCCCCCGTGTCCCGGTCGACTACCTCGCCTTCCTCGTGGAAATGCTCAGGAATGGCGAAGCTCCAATCGCGACTCCAGAGCAGTTTCAGGGATGGCGTGCTTTCTGGGCGCTTCTCGTTCCGAACGCCACGGCAGCAAACATCCTGTTCGCGGTGAGCGCGGTCGCTACCGCCGGCGTCGCGGCGCGGGTATGGCAGCGCCACGAACAAGCGTCAGTCCGGTGCGCGGTCCTGGGCCTCGTGATCGGACTTGCCGCGCCTCATCTCTATACGTACGACCTCGTTCTGCTTGCGCCGGCGTGGCTGTGGCTGACCGAGTGGTTCCTGAATCGGCCCGATGCTCCAAGACTCTTCGGACAGACGCTGTACGCGGGGTTCGCGGCTCCGCTTCTCGGTCCTCTCCTCGCAACGGTCAGGATTCATGCTGTCGTGCCAATCCTGTTACTGCTGCTGGTCCTTCTGTACAGACAGGCGCCGATTGCTCCGCCCGAACGGCAGCGAGCCTAGACCTTCGGTGGGGTGTTACTGGCGCGCCAGGCCGTCGAGGATCTCCCGTACCTTGCGGCCAAGGATGGCGGGCAGGTAGGGCTTCTGGAGGAATGGCACGCCCTCGGCAAGGATGCCCCGCTGCACGATGTCGCCGTCCGTGTAGCCCGACGAATAGAGCACCCCGATTCCAGGCCGCATGGCGACGATGCGTGCCGCGAGCTCGGGGCCCGGCATGTCGGGCAGGACGATGTCGCTGATGAGCAGCTGGATGGGCTCCGTGGTCTCGGCGACGAGGTCAAGCGCCTGCTGCGGCGCGGCCGCGGACAGAATCGTGTAGCCGTATCCTTCGAGAATCCTCCGGACGAGCGCACGCACGCCCTTCTCGTCCTCGACGATCAGGATCGTCTCTGAGCCGACAAGCCGTTCGGGATCGATCCGCTGGGTGGAGGTGCGTTCGAGCGGCTCCTCCACTCGTGGCAGCAGCACCTTGAAGGTCGAGCCGCGACCGACCTCGCTGTAAAGCCACACCGTGCCGCCGCTCTGCTGCACGATTCCGAGGACGGTCGACAGGCCCAGACCGGTGCCGCGGCCCTTGGCCTTCGTCGTGAAGAAGGGTTCGAACACGCGCGCCTGTGTCGCGGCATCCATGCCGCTGCCGGTGTCGCTGACCGCCAGCATCACGTGCGGCCCCTTTGTGGTGTCTGAGTGCTGGCGCACGTAGTTGTCGTCGAGCTCGATGTCCGACAGATCGATCCGGAGCGTTCCGCCGCGAGGCATCGCATCGCGCGCATTGATTGCCAGATTGAGGATGACCTGTTCCATCTGCACCGGGTCGGCCTTGATACGGCCGCCGGCGCCTGCCATGTCCACATCGATCCTGACCTGCTCGCCGATCGTCCGCCTCAGCATCGGCAGCAGGCCGTTCACCACCTCACGGAGGTCGAGGACACGTGGCTCGACGATCTGCCGGCGTCCGAACGCCAGCAGTTGACGGGTCAGGCCAGCGGCGCTTTCCGCGGCCCGCCGCACTTCGGCAAGGTGTGACTGATGTTCGCCCTCCTCCGGCAGCTGCTCGATGAGGAGGTCCGTGTAGCCCAGGATTGAGGTCAGCAGGTTGTTGAAGTCGTGGGCCACTCCGCCGGCGAGCTGACCGATTGCTTCCATCTTCTGCGACTGCCGGTACTGTTCTTCGAGCGTGCGGCGCTCAGTGACGTCGAACGCGATCCCCGCCGTCCTGACCGGCGCTCCCGCGGCATCACAGATCGTGCGGCCGATGGCCTGGATCCAGTGCACGCGGCTGTCGGGCCACCGCACGCGGTAGTGCAGGTTCCACTCCGACTGATCTGCGGCGGCGGCGGTCATCGCATCGTGGACCTGCTGTCGATCTTCCTGGACGATCGCGCCGAGGAACGCGTCGAGCGAGGCACCGAACGAGCCGCTCGGCAGCCCGTGCATGGCCTCGAGCGTTGGCGACCAGGCGACGACTCCACGGGAGAGGTCGGCTTCCCATGTGCCGACACCCGCGGCTCTCAGCGCGAAGTCGGTTCGTTCGACGGTCTGCCGGAACTGCTCTTCGGTGTGACGCTTCTCCCGCTGAATGAGCCGCTCTTCGATGACGCGCTGGATGGCCTGACCGAGGCGTGTCAGGCGGTCCTTCAGAAGATAGTCGGCGGCTCCCTGCCTGAGCAGCGTCACGGCCACGTCTTCGCCGATGCTCCCAGACACGACGATCAGCGGAATGTCGAGGCCGCGCTCGCGAAGGAGTTCGAGTGCCCGCACGGGACCGAACGCCGGAAGATTGAAGTCCGACAGGATGACGTCGAATGTCGGGTCGAGCGCGGCGAGGTACGCGGCTTCCGTGTCCACGCGGACCCAGTCAGGCTCGAATCCCTCGTGCCGCAGGTGCAGCACGACGAGCTCCGCGTCGTGCGGTGTGTCTTCGACGATCAGGATCCGCAGCGGCACCCGCGGTCCGCGTGGTTCACCTCGCGCCGCCGTCATCATCTCAGGGCCGGAGAGGCGTGAATGCCCTCGGGAACCGGCGTGACGGCAGCGCGCGGCGACGTAGTCTCAGCGGCAGCCATATCGAGAGTGAAGTAGAACGTGGCACCGCGATCGACAGCGGCCTCCGCCCACACGTGACCGCCATGACGCCGAATGACGCGGTCGACGATGGCGAGCCCGACGCCGGTGCCGGGAAACTCGCTCATGCCGTGCAGGCGCTGGAACACACCAAACAGCCGGCTCGCGTACGCCATGTCGAATCCGGCCCCGTTGTCGGATACGAAGAACGCGGGCGACCCGTTTACGGTGCGTCTCCCGAATTCGATCCGCGCTGCGGACCGCTTCGAACTGAACTTCCAGGCGTTGCGAATGAGATTCTCGAGCACCTGGCGAAGCAGCCGGGCGTCGCCGTTCGCCTGCAGATCGTCGGCGATCACGACCTCGACCTGGCGATCGGGCTCGGCTGCGATCAGTTCGCTCGTGATCGTACGGGCGAGCTGCGTGAGATTCACCTGCTGCGTGCGGAAGTCGGACCGCGTGATCCGCGACAGGTTCAGCAGGTCGTCGATGAGCGTGCCCATCCTCTGCGTGGCGGCGCGGATGCGCGACAGATAACCCCTGCCTTCGTCGTTCAGCGAATCGCCGTGATCGTCGACCAGCGCCAGACTGAACCCGTCGATGCTCCTGAGCGGCGCGCGCAGGTCGTGGGACACCGAGTAGCAGAAGGCTTCGAGCTCCTTGTTCGACGCGTTCAGTTCCGCCGTGCGCTCGCGCACGCGCTGCTCGAGCAGGTCGCGGCTCTCCTGCAGCGACCGGTCGCGCAGCTGGATCTGATTGAGCATGTCGTTGAACGCCGCGGTCAGCGTGGCCAGTTCTCCCTCGCCCGTCACGACGGCGCGCACCGAATAGTCCCGGTCAACCGTCACCCGCGACACGGTTTCCACCAGCGACACGATCGGCTCGGAGATCGAACGGCGCAGGGCGTACGACACAAAGAAGGCGGCTCCCATCGCAAACAGGAGAACGCCCGCAACGATCAGGCCGTACCGCGTGAGCCGGTTCAGCAGATCGCTGAGGTCCGCGCGAATGTAGACCACGCCGATGGGCGTGCCGTCGAGCGAGAACGGGTGAACGAGATGGACCAGAAGTCCATCAATGACCTGCCGGCTCTCGAAGCCAAGTCCTTCAGGAAGGCCCGGAGGCTGGACCGCCGAGTCCCGGACGTATGTCGCGAAGGGTTCGCCGTCAGGCCGATAGACAACCGCTCCCTCGATGCGGGGCGACGCACTGAGGGCCCGGAGCGTCTCCTCGGCGGTGACCGGATCGTCAAAGGCGAGGGCGCTCTGACTGTTGCCTGCCACGATCTGCGCCTGGATGTCGAGGTTGCGGACGATGGTCGCCCTGAACGCCCAGAAATCGTAGAGCATCAGCACGGCGCACGCGAGCAGCAGCGCCGCGCCCGTCACCAGCATGTTCATGCGGGTCAGTCGCCGCGCGATTGCCCCCTCGTGCCGCGAGGTCGTCATGGCGTCACCTCGGCCGGGCGGTCGTTCAGCACGCGGCTGGCCACCCGCAGCAGATCTGCGCGCAGGCCGAGACCCGCGCTCTCGGCGGCGGCGCGATTCACGATGAAGCGCACGCGGCTGCCATCGGACACGAACTGAATCATGCCGCCGCGCTGGGCGAAGCTCGCACTTTCGCCAACCGTCAGCACCCCGGCTCCGGACAGCGCGGCCAGGATCCTCGCCAGGCCGGGAGCATCCGTCTCGCCGATGAAGAGGACGCGGCAGCTCCGCGCATCGACGGGTGCGTCGACTCGACGCACGGAGACCGGTCGCTCCTCAATCTTCAGGCCGGCGGCCGCGTCATCCAGTTGCGTCCCGAAGGGATCGATACCGATGACGCAGACGGGAAACTCGTCGCCGACCGCGAGAGTTGCCGGCCACTCCACGAACCGCCCGAAGTTGTACAGGTAGGCTGCCTTGACCTGATACTCCTCCGGCCGCCCGTCCTGCGCGACGAGTGTGATCGGACGGACCAGCACTGCGAGCAGTGCCAGGGAGACCAGGATCCGAGTCATCTGGCTACCGGGGCGGCGGCTGATTCAGCACGAGCCAGTACAAACCAAGGTGGCTGACGGCATCGGCGAACTGGCTGAAGTCCACCGGCTTCCGGACGTAGCTGTTGGCGCCCAGCCGGTAGCCTTCGATCACGTCGCGCTCTTCGTCCGACGATGTGAGGACCACGATGGGCAGCAGGCGTGTGCGTTCTTCCTCGCGGAGGCGGCGCAGCACCTGCAGGCCGTCGAGTCGCGGCAGTTTCAGATCGAGCAGCACGAGATCCGGCAGCGGCGACTCCGGCGACAGTAGAAAATCGAGAGCCTCGACGCCGTCGCGGAGCACCACAATCTCGTTGGCCACCTTCTGCTTCTTCAATGCCCGGATCGTGAGCATCTCGTCGTCCGGGTTGTCTTCTACCAGCGCTATCAGCTGCGATGCCATTTCGACTCCCTCCGCCGTGTCACGCGCTCTATCGGCCGCTCGGTCTGCCCGGATCCCTCGACCGGGAACGGGATTGCACGGAATGGCAGCCAGGATCGACCGGCCTTTCGATCCTCACTGTGCCGTAGCGCGCGTCCCCCTGTGCGCGGCTGGCGCGCGCGCACACTGCGCACATCGTTGCCCTCATTGGTGAAGTGACCTTAACACAATGGTTTAGAGCAAAACGGCACTGTGGCAACGCTCTGGCTCTTCTCCTGGCTGCCGGCGCAATGACGCGCCCGCAGTTCTCGAGAGGCCGCCATGTTCCGCACCGCAGTCGCCCTGATGCTCAGCCTGACCTTCCTTGCGGCGCCCGCGCTCGCGGCCGACACACCGATTGCCGAGCAGGCGACAGTCACCCTTGCGGCCGCCGTGCCGGCACAGCACGCCGTGCCGTTCTCGCGGCCCGATGCGCGGATCCGGCGCGAGCGTCCAGCCCTGCTCCCGACGCTCTATGTGAGCCTCTCCGCCCTTCAGGCCTACGACGTCTACTCGACGCTCACGGGTCTGAAGCATGGCGCCACTGAAGCCAATCCGATCATGCAGAACGTCGTCGGCAACCCCGCCGCGTTCGTCGCCCTCAAGGCCGGCGTGACGGGCGTCTCCATCTACGCGGCCGAGCGGCTCTGGAAGCAGAACCGCAAGAAGACTGCGGTGATAGTGATGATTGCATCGAACGGCCTCATGGGCTACGTCGCGGCGCACAACGCCTCCGTGCTTCGCAGCGTCCGGTAATTCGTCACGACAGGCCGGGTGTGTCGCGAGACGCACCCGGCGACTCCTACCTCCGCCACGTCAGCGTGGCATACACGCTTCGCTCGATTCCCACCGGATCCACGTCGTCGCGGAAGTACTCCACGTGATGCGACTGCAGCAGATTGCGGCCGGTGACCGCAACCCTCAGGCCATTCGACATCTCCCAGCCGATTCGTGCGTCGGCGGTTACGTATCTCGGAATGTCGCGAATGGGCAGCCTGCCCGAGAACCGGTAGATGTGATCGATCTCGACGCGGCCTGGCAGCGAGAGCGAACCGTGGACGAAGGCCTGGTGCCGGGGGCTCGTCTGCTCGTAGAGCGCGATGTTGCCGGGATCGTCGTAGCCGGGAAGCGTCTCCATGTTGGAACTGAGAAGCGCATACGCGCCGCGCAGCCGCAGCCATGGAGCCGGGCGCCAGTCAGGAGCGATCTCGAAGCCCGCCGTCGTGCCACGGATCGCGTTCTCGTACGGCAGCGCCAGTAGCAGGTACGGAAACGGGTCGAGCTCGACCGTCAGGGCGAATGGTCCGAAGCCGGAAAGCCCGTCGTATTCGTTGCGAAACGCCGTCACGTCGAGATAGAGCTGCGAGCCCATCAGGCGGCGGTAGCCCACCTCGATACCCAGCAGTTCCTCCGATTCGAAATCCCTGGAGCCCGTCACCAGCACGTAGGCCGGGGGGTCGCCACCTCCGAAACCAGTCAGGCGCAGGTCGCTGTCGATGCGCGACGGGGTCCGAACGGCGCGAGCGACCGACGTCCACACGGACTCGCGCGCGTTCGATCGCCAGAGCAGGCGCGCGCTCGGTTGAATCTCGAAGCCCGAGTCGTTGTTGTGTTCGAACTTCGAGCCAACGGTGAGCCAGACCGAGTCCGGCAGTACCGCGATTTCATCCTGTGCGAACGCGGACACGAAACGATGAGCGCGATCTTCCGGCGTGAACGTCAGCGTCGAGTGGCGCGTTCGGAAGTCCGCGGGGCTGTACCGCGCGCCAGCGCCCCAGGAGATCGTCTGGCGCAGTGCGAGCGGCGTTCGCGCCATGAAATCAACGTCGAACGTGTTTCTCGTCTCGCCGAAGTGCACGGCCTCACGGCTGGTCCGGTCGTAGTAGGCCTGCAGACGGACGCTCCCGCCGCTTGGGAGGTCGCGCTGCCACCGCGCGATCACGTTTCCACCAGCCACCTTGTCGGGGCCTTCGAGCATCTGCCGGGACGGAGGGAAGAACGACGCGACCCCGATTCGATCGCCGGCACTTCCCTTGTACAGATCTCCCTGGATGCTGAAGGTCTGGCCGCCGTCCCTGGCGCCGTCGAGCCGAAAGCCGGCCTGACCAAGCGACCAGTCGTCGAAGAAGTGACCGTCGGTGTGATGTCCTGCATCGCGGGCAAACCCATGCCCGTAGACGCGATATGTCAGCGAATCGCCCCGGCGGCCGCCGTACCGGAACCCCACACGGCCCTGATCGACGTTCCCTGCGCCGAGCGACACGAGCGTCCCGCCGGTGTCGCGGCTGTGCCTGGTGATGATGTTGATGACGCCGTTGACGGCGTTCGCGCCCCAGATCGTGCCGCCAGGCCCGCGGATCACCTCAATCCTTTCGATGTCTTCGAGGAGCGTATCCTGCACCTGCCAGAAGACGCCGCTGAACAGCGGCGTATAGACGCTCCGTCCGTCGATCAGCACGAGCAGCGACTTCGAGAACGCGCTCGTGAGTCCACGCACGCCGATTGCCCAGTGATTCGAGTCCTGCCGCGACACCTGCACGCCGGCCACCAGGCGCAGGAGCTCCGGCAACGACGTCGCACCCGAACGGCGGATGTCGTCCTGCGTCAGCACCGCGATCGCGGCCGGCAGACGCCAGATCTCCTCTGGCTGCTTCGAGACGGTCGTCACTTCGAGACCCGCAAGTTCCTCGAGGGTGAGTGCCCGCAGAGCGCTGGCCGCGGGCGACGGCTGCTGCGCAGCAGAGGTGATCGGCAGCAGTAGAAGGAGCAGGCCTGAGACGAAGGCACGAATAGCGAAGTCGGTCATCATGCAAGGAACCAGCGGGGTCCTCTGTATCTCCTGTTCGCCGTTCCTATCGGCCGTCCCAACGATCGCGTTGTCGGACGGATCCTGACGCGCTTGCGTGCAGCGGCAGGAAACATCACGACCTCGCGAACTTTATTTGCACCGGCGCGACGGCGAGCCGTGAAACGTCTCCAACCTGAGTGCGTTCCAGCCGATAAGGATGGGCTGGTGAGCACAAACCGACACGAGCCCGACGAGACCGCGATCGAGCAGACGCTTTACGATCCCGCACAGGTCAGCGACACGCTTGGAACCCTGGCTGTCCCCGTCACTCCCTTTTCACTGGATGAACCGACGCTCGAGGCCTACAAGGCGTTTTCGGAAGACCCGACGCTGTACGCAATCCCCGTGGTCGACGACGACGGACGGCCGAGAGGTCTCCTCAATCGTTTCAAATTCCTCGAGGCGCTCTCGAGACCATTCGGCCGCGATCTCTTTCAGCACCAGTCGGTCAGGGCCGCGATGGATCCGGCCCCGCTCGTCGTGGACGAGCACGTGCCACTCGAACAACTCAGTACTATCGTCGTCGACGATACCGCCAAGTACGTCTTCGACGGCTTCATCGTGACTCGCGAGGGGCGGTACCTGGGAATCGGCACGGGCTACAGCCTGATCCGCTGTCTCACGGAGCGGCGGCAGGCCGCGCTCTTCCAGCTCGCACACTATGACGCGCTGACAGGACTGCCGAACCGTCATCTGTTCGACGACCGGCTCGGACAGGCGATCGCGCGCAGTCAGCGCAGCGGCACGCTGCTCGGCGTGCTGTTCGTGGACGTGGACCGCTTCAAGGCCGTGAACGACAACCTGGGACACGCGCTGGGCGACCTGCTGCTCAGCGCGATCGCGCAGCGGCTGACCGCTCACGTGCGCGCACAGGATACCGTCGCCCGGCTGAGCGGCGACGAGTTCGCCGTCATTCTCTCCGACCTCGGCTCACCCGCAGACGCGGAGCATGTCACGCGCGAGCTGCTTGCCGGCTTTCGCGAACCGCATGTCCTCGAAGGGCGTGAGATCAACGTGTCCTGCAGCATCGGACTCGCGCTGTTCCCGCTCGACGCCATGAACGCGACCTCACTGCTGCGCGCCGCCGACCAGGCGAGCTACCACGCCAAGCAGTTCCGCAACACGTGGCAGCGCTTCTCGGACGACTCCGACGTGCTGACCTCCGAACCGCCCCTCGCGTTCGCATGCGTCCAGCGCGCGATTACCGAACGCCAGATCGAAGTCGTCTATCAGCCGCAGATCTGGGCGGGCTCGCGGACGCTCCACGGCGTCGAGGCGCTGGTGCGGTGGCGTGACCCGGTCCGCGGACTGATGAACACGAGCGAGTTCGTCCGCCTGGCCGAGGATGCCGGCCTGATCGGCGCAGTCACCGAGTACGTCATCGACTCGGCGATGCAGCAGGTGCTCAGGTGGGAGCGCGAAGGCCTCGCCAACGAGCTGTCACTGGCGGTGAACATCTCGGGCGTGGAGTTTGCCAGCGACAACCTCGTCACCACGATCAAGCGGCATCTGCACCAGCACGGCTTTCGCCCCTCCTTCCTCGAACTCGAGATCACCGAGAGCACGGCGATGCACGCGCGCGCCGCGGCGCAGATTCTCCGGCAGCTCAAGACCCTGGGCATCCGCCTGTCCATCGACGACTTCGGCACCGGCTACTCGTCGCTCAGCAGGCTGCACCGGCTGCCGATCGACGGCCTGAAGATCGATCGCAGCTTCATCGAGGGCATCGAGACGGGAGAATCGGGAACCCTGATCGAGGCCATCGTGCTGATGGCTCATTCTCTTGGATTGATCGTGACCGGCGAGGGCGTCGAGACCGACGGGCAGCGCACCTTCCTCGAAGAACGCGGGTGCGACCGGCTGCAGGGCTTCCTCTTCTGCCGCCCGCTTCCGCCCGAGGATCTGGGCAACTTCCTGCGGACCCTGGCCTGATCGCGGCGCGTCAGCGGGACGCGGCGATCGCGCGCACCCACTCGACCAGGCGGTCGTCGGGCATGAGCCCCTGCTCTGCGATGGCCACGTCGAGGCCTTCGAGCCTGGTGCGAATCCCCTCTTCGATACCTCCATACGAGATCACGAGCGGCACCACGAGGACGCGGTAGCCTTCCGACAGCCGCGTCGAGACCAGCATGCGAAGCTCCGTGGTCGCGGCCTCGCGGACTTCCGGCGCCGCGTCGTCGCGGACGGTCAGGTAGTCGACCGCACCGAAGGACGTCGCCGCGCGTATGTGAGCGGCGAGCGACGCCATGTCGTCGAGCCATTGCTGGTTCTCGCCGTCGCTTGTGGGGCCGTGGGCCACGATCACGATCGCTTCGCCGGCAGGATCGCGACTGAGCGATTGCGCCCGGCTCGTCAGGATATCGGCGACGAGAGGATGACGATCGAGCGCGGAGGTCATCCTGATCGGCACGGGGATCCGGAGTCTCGCCGTGGGATCCGGCGGCTCGGACGCCGGCGCGTCGGTCGGGGTGTGATGTGCGTGGTCCATCTTCACGAACAGTGCGAGCTCCGGCGGAGGTTCCGCTCTCAAGCCGAGCAGGTACTCTGTGGAGGTGATCACCGAACTGTGCGAGGACACGAACAGCGGCACCGCCACGATGCTGCTCACGCCCCGCATTGTCAGGCGATCGATCGCGGCCTGCATCGACGCCTGAGAGGCCATGCCGAACGCCACCTCCACTGGCTGCTCGTCGTCGATTCGGGCTGCCAGCGCTTCCACTCGTTCGTTCCACTCCTGCCGGCCACCGTGTGCGAGAAGCAGCACACCTTCCTGTGCGAGCGCAGGCGCTGTTACGGTCAGGAACAGCACGAGGAGGGCCGCCAGGCGCCCTCGATGTGGCGTGCGGCAGCTTCCGAACGCGGCCCTCAATGCAGTTCTCTGGCGTTCGCGACCGTTTCGTGAACGCTGAAGCGCACGTAGGCATCCCCGAGCAGCTGCACGAACCGGCAGAACTCGCTCGCACTGAACGAAAAGCTCACGTTGCCGTTGCGCAGGTGCACGCAGCCGCTCGCGCAGCGATACACGCTCCACTGGGGGGCAGAGGCCAGCAGGGCCGGCCGTAACTGTGTCTCTTGACTCATGACGTGCTTTCCTGGATCGAGGCTTGTTTGGAAGATGGCGGCGCCGGCCGTCGCGTTGTCACGACAGACACGTGCCGGAGGACCGGAGACTGCGCCACTGCCGGCGCATCGAGGCTCCTGACATCCGCACGCGCATCCAGCGCCATGAACACGTTCACGACTTCGCTCCCGGCACGATCACCATCCGTATGACAGCGAGACCATGCCGCTCACGCCCGGGCTCGAGTAGCGGTCGATGACCGGATCCGCTGCCTGGCGTCCCCGCACGTTCGGCCACTCGAAGTACTTCGCGTCGGTGAGATTGAGCACGGCAGCCCGTACAGCCATCGCGTCGGTCAGCGCGAACCAGCCGAAGATGTCCACCACGGCAAACCCATCGGGAGCGAAGAGACCCGGACCCGCGGTCTCCTGCGACTGCGCCGCCACGGCTCTCAGGGTCAGCTCGGTGCCCCACCGGTTCGACGGCGCCGAGTACTGAAGGCCGACGGCGCCCTGGTCCGGCGCGATCGTGTCGAGCGGCGCTTCGGCCGGCGTCGAGACGTCGCGGCCGCGAATGATCGCGTAGCTCCCCCTGAGACGCAGTGAAGCGGCAAGCTGCGCGTCCGCCTGCAGTTCCACGCCTCTGATGCTCACCTGAGCGACGTTCTGATACTGGAACTCGAGCAGCCCGGTCGCCGGATTCACGCCTCGCTGTGCCTGCAGGATGAAGTCGTCGTAGGAATTCCAGAAACCGGTGACCCCGACGCTCACGGGACCGGCAACGGATCGGACACCGAGCTCGACGTTGTCGCTCGTCTCGGGTTCGAGATCGGGATTGGGAACAGACGTATAGCCGCCCAGCAGATTGGTGAACCCGCTGTTGATCGCGCTGTAGGGCGGAGCGCGGAACCCGCCCGCGTACTGGGCGTGGAGCGTGACGGCCCCTGACACGGCGAACGAGGCGCCGAGCTTGCCGGACACCGCACCGGCGGAGAAGTCGGACGGCACCGGGCTCAGCGTCGCAAGAAAGACGCCATCGTTCTCGTCGGCGTCCAGCGTGAACCGGTCGTAGCGCACGCCGGGGACGATCGTCATCCTGCCGATCCGAACCTCTGCCTGGACATAGCTGCCCGCTTCACGGACGTGGCTCTTCGGGAAGTACTTGCTCGGCAGAATCAGGTTCGTCGCAGGGACGACTGCACCGGTGGCTGCATTGACATCGGTCCGGTCGCGCAGCATGTCGAAGACATGACTCTGGTAGTCGACGCCGAACGTGAAGAGGACCGTCTCG
This sequence comes from Vicinamibacterales bacterium, assembly GCA_050250175.1. Taxonomy (GTDB): domain Bacteria; phylum Acidobacteriota; class Vicinamibacteria; order Vicinamibacterales; family CAVVIG01; genus JBFWPD01. The sequence goes on along the minus strand of JBFWPD010000005.1, from coordinate 11,182 downwards.
CCGCCGGGCGCGATCGCTTTTCTGCCCTGGAGTCCTCCGCCGTAACTCGTCTGCTCGAAGTCGAGGGTGCCCCGGCGGTTCATGGTCACGGGGCCCGCGAGGACCACTTCGTCAACGACCTGCCGGGTGTCACTGTCCTGGGTGTACAGGTGCCAGCGCCACTGGTTCAACCCGCCGCGATTCTCCAGCGTGTGGTCGATCGACACTCTGTACCGGCTCATCACGTCGTCGGCATCCACGTCGAGCGTGGTCGGTGTTCGCGAAGAGAACGCCTGTGTCTCGATGTCGTTGTCGGCGACTTCGAACACGCCGCGAAGAACGTTGCCACTGTTGGCGACGAATACGAGCTTGCCGAGCGCCTGCGCGTTTCGTCGATCCTGCAGGTTGGGCGCCGTCCGCGTCGCGTTCTCGGTCGTGACGCTGCCCTTGTTGGCGACTTCGTGGCCGACGCCAATCCCTGCCAGGAGCGATCCCTGCAGGCGCCGGCCGCTGCCGGCCAGCACGACGTTCGAGCTCGCGTCGCCTGCACGACCGTCGTAGAGCGTCTTTGCCCCGATGTGGAAGCGCCGCCCGGCCAGGTAGTCGGCCGGGTCTTTCGTGAAGAAGGTGACGACACCGCCGAGGGCATCGCTGCCGTACAGAGAAGACCCCGCGGAGCGGCTGATCTCGGCGCTCTTCAACGCGTCAATGTCGAGAGTGAACTGATGAACGTTGAAGGGCCCGAAGTCGAACTGTTCGGAGGTCTCGACGCCATCAATCTGCGTCATCACGCGGTTGCCGCCGATGCCGCGGATGTTGAAGCCGTTCAGGCCAATGCGCGTCAGGTTCGACTCGATGTACACGCCGGGCTCGAACTTCACCAGGTCGGCGACGTTCTCGACCAGTCGCCGCGCAATCGTCCCCGCATCGATCACCGACACCGTGCCGGGCGTCTCTTTCACCAATGCCGGGTTGAGCGTGGCGCTCACGGTGACTGCATCGAAAAAGCGGCTCGACGAGGGATCCGGCGCCTGCTCGGACGCGGTTGGGGGTTCTTCTTTGACGGGTGCCTCGCCCGCCTGCTGCGCCACGGCGGCCGAGGGCACGAGGAGCAGGCACCAGGCGACCAGAAGGGCAAGCAAGGGAGGGTGTACGGGTCGACGATCGCTTCGCTTCATGGCCAGACTCCGGCTTGCGCGCCATGAAGTGACGCCCCTAAGATGTGGCCGTTGGGCGTCCATGCGTGCACGCGTATGAACGGTTCTCTCGAGGAACTTGCGTCCAACAAGCCCGCCGGGTGTTAGCGCACCCGGTGGGCCTTCCTTCCAGCGACTCCGGCACCACGCTTAGTAATGTCAGCGCCTAAAGTGATACTGAGTCTCAATTTCACGACGAAGTCTAATGGCGACCAGTCTGGTCGGTCAAGCGGTTTTCATCACGCAGGGACGGCCGGGATCAGATTGACGAGAGGCGAGGCCTCCACCTACTATGTCGAGTCTTCCCAGACAGTTGACCCCTTCCGACAGGTCGCCGCACCGGGCGGTGGCTGCGAGTAACTAGGCATAGCAGAACGGCGAGATTTGCATGAATACGCGATCAGACTGCGCAGAGAACAGTAGAGACACTTCCCGCTGGAGCGTCCTGGCCGCCATCCTGTGTGCGGCCCTCGGGACACCTGTGGAGGCACAGACCATCGAGCAGACGGTCTCCACCGAACGCCGCACCGTCACGGCGGTGCGCCTCGAGGACAACGAGGAAATCACGCTCGACGGCCTTTTCGACGAACCGGTGTGGGCCCGCGCCATACCGGCGACCGATTTCGTGCAGCAGGACCCCGACAACGGAGCGCCCCCGACCGAGCGGACCGAGGTCCGCTTCGCCGTGTCGCGCGAGGCGCTCTACATGGCGGTGACCAACTTCGACTCGGAACCCGATCGCCTCCTCGGCAACACGATGAAGCGCGACGAGTTCCTGCGGGCCGACGATCGCTTCATGTGGGTGATCGACCCGTTTCTCAACGGCCAGGGGGGCTACTTCTTCGAGATGAACCCTTCCGGGCTGATGGCCGACTCGCAGATGGGCCCGACGGGGCCGGTGAACCGCGAGTGGGACGGGATCTGGGACTCGTACACGCGGCAGAGCGAGATCGGCTGGACGATCGAGATCCGCATCCCATTCCGCACGATCAGCTTCGATCCTGAGGCGCCCGGCTGGGGCATCAACTTCCAGCGCACCGTGCGCCGCAAGAACGAAGAGAGCCTCTGGATGGGATGGGCCTACAACCAGGGCCTGTTCCGCATTCAGAACTCCGGTCTGCTGCTGGGCGTGCGCGACGTGGAACAGGGCCTCGGCCTCGACCTTCGCCCATACGTGACGATGGTCGGCGCGAGTGCGCCTGGCCGCGGACAGCCTGACTTCGACGGCGATCCCGACGTGGGCCTCGACGTCTACTACACGCCCACACCCACGCTGCGCGCGAACCTGACGCTCAACACCGACTTCGCGCAGACCGAAGTCGATCAACGCCAGGTCAACCTCACGCGCTTCTCGCTGTTCTTCCCGGAGCGCCGGGGCTTCTTCCTCGAGGGCGCCTCGTTCTTCGACTTCATCAGCGCCTCGCAGCGTTCGAACGCCGCCGGCCGCAGCGCGAACGAGACCGCGGTCGTGCCCTTCTTCAGCCGCCGGATCGGCCTCGATGCGAACGGACAGCCGCAGCCGATCGACATCGGCGCGAAGCTGACCGGTCAGATCGGCGCAAACGACATCGGCGTCCTGCAGATCCGGACGGGTGAAGAAGGAGTCTTCGAGGCGGAGAACTTCACGGTGGCCCGCCTGAAGCGGAGGATGTTCCGGCAGTCGTACATCGGCGGACTGCTGACGCATCGTGACGGCGCCGACGACTTCAAGGGCACGACGGTCGGCCTCGACTACCGCTTCGCGACGAACACGTTCCTGACCAGTCAGAACCTCGAGACGACCGGCTACGTGCTGCGGACCGACAGCCCGACCACCACCGCGGATCAGTACGCGTACGGGTTGTCGGTGGACTATCCGAACGACCGTTATCTGGCCGGGCTCTCCTACCGTGAGATTCAGGAGCAGTACGATCCGGCGGTCGGGTTCACTCTGCGCACGGGATACCGCCGGTACGGGCCGCAGTTCAAGTTCCAGCCTCGTCCGAGCGGCAGCATCGTCCGTCAGTACTTCTTCGGAGTGGACGGCGACATCCAGTACGACACCAAGGGCAACGACCTCCTCCTCCGCGCCTGGGACTACACGGTGTTCCGCGCGATGCTGCAGACGCAGGACCAGATCGAAGCGCACGTCATCACCAACCGCGAGCGCCTCGACGCGCCATTCCCGCTCAGCAACGACATCGTGCTGCCCGCCGGCGGGACGTACGACTTCAACCGGTTCCGCGTCCAGGTGCAGTCGTCCAACAGCCGCCTGCTCGCGGCCACGGGCATCGTGGATGTGGGCGACTTCTATTCAGGCACGAGGCAGCAGCTGACGCTGAACCTCGCCGTACGTCCGCGTCCTGGTCTGGTGGTGTATCTCGACGCCGAGCGCAATCGCGTCGAGCTGCCGGAAGGCGAGCTGACGACGCGCCTGTATCGGGCGATCGTGGACACGCAGTTCAGCCCGTGGATCGCGTTCACCAGCAACCTCCAGTACGACTCGGTGAGCGAGGTGCTCGGATGGCAGGCGCGGTTCCGCTGGATCATCACTCCGGGATCGGACCTCTACCTCGTCTACACGCACAACTGGCAGGAGGATCTGCTCTCGCGGTTCCAGACGATGGACAAGCGAATCGCGTCGAAGCTGCTCTACACCATCGGGCTCTGACGGGATGTTTGACAAGCCTGGCGAGCTGGCGTAGAACGCGCCTGAAAGGAGCTCGCCATGGCCAGGATCCTGATGCTCGTCGGTGACTTCGTCGAGGACTACGAGGTGATGGTGCCCTTCCAGGCGCTGCAGATCGCGGGTCACGAGGTGCACGCCGTATGTCCCGACAGGAAGGCCGGCGACATCGTTCGAACGGCAATCCACGACTTCGAGGGCGACCAGACGTACACCGAGAAGCGGGGACACAACTTCTCGCTGAACGCCACGTTCGCGGACATCAACCCGGCGAACTACGACGCACTGTGTATTCCGGGCGGGCGGGCCCCGGAGTATCTGCGCCTGAACCCTGCGGTGTTGAGCATGGTGAGGCACTTCACCGACCGGGACAAGCCGATCGCGGCCGTGTGTCACGGCCCCCAGCTGCTGACGGCGGCCGGCGTCGTGAAGGGCCGCAGGCTCAATGCGTACCCTGCGGTCGGACCCGAGGTCACGGCGGCTGGAGGCGAGTTCGTCGCCCTCGGCCTGCCTGACGCGATCACCGATCGCAATCTCGTCACGGGTCCCGCATGGACCTGCCACGTCGAGTGGCTCAAGCAGTTCCTGGCGATGCTTGGCACGAAGATCGTTCAGGAAGACGCGGCGGTTGCGGCGAGGTAAGTGTGAGAGGGCGGCCCCACTTCGTGGGTCGCCCTCTCGACGCACGTTCTATGTTCCGGGTGCTCCGTTCTGTGCGGCGTGCACGGTGCTACGTCCTTCGTGCCTTCGTGCACGTTACGTGCGTGCCTTCGTGCTACTTTCCGGATCGGTCGCGACTAGAACCGGAACCCCAGACCCAAGCGAACCTGACTGGCGCCGAAATCGCCGCCGGTGAGGAGCGCCTGCAGCGAGTCGCCGGCCATCACCTGCTTGTAGCGATAGCCGAGATCCACGAACACCGGCCCGCCCTGCACGATCACGCCTCCGCCAACGCCAAGGAGCGGCTTCGTCGTATCGAGAAATCGCAGCGCGGTGTTGGTGATCACGTCCACCGGACCATCGAAGCCGGCCACGCGCGCGTTGAGCCTGGCCATGCCGGCCGTAGCTTCTGCGTACGGTCGCACTGCGGCGCGATGGCTGCCGATCACGCGAATGCCAGCTTCGCCGTAGTACGCGCCGAGACGGAGGTCCCACGGCGTCAAGTCGAGTGCGGTGTCGATCAGCGACGGCATCAGGTCGTCCATCCTGCCGCCTTCACCGATGATCTGCACGTGCGAACCGAGCGGGATGGCGAGCGATCCACCGAACGTGGATGCCGTTGCCACGTCGCCGAACGTGAAGCCCCCGAATCCCTGAAACTGGCCGTTGCCGTTCTGAGCCGCGGCGCCTCGCGGGATCGCAAGTGCGAGGATCGCGGCCGCGGCCGCGATTGACCATCGTCGCATTTGTCACCTTCCATCGACGCGCTGGCACCGAGAGAAGGAGCAACGTGAGTGCCACGAGGCGCGATCGCTTCCACGCGCTTTTGCTGGATGATTCGAAGACCGGCGAGAGAGGCTACTGCTGGGTCGTCCGTTCGGAAGGCCAACCCGTTCTGCGCCGAGGACAGCCGGCCGGTGCGATGAATGTCCTGGCTTCGAGAAAGAAATTCAGCACGCGCGGACAAAAACGTGGGCGCAAGCGCACACAGCTGAGTTAGTATTCCGTGACAATTCTGCATCCCGCGAAAGCGTCAGGGAACATGGCCGGGAGGAGCGCGTGAAGCCAGGTTCAGTGCCGGAGGTCCGTCCATCTGCCAACCGCGTGACCGCCACAAGGGCATCTGCGCGCGCGGAAGCGGCGCATCTCCAGCGCATCGCTGACGCGCTGGGAATCTCCGTCGAAGATCTGCAACGTCTGGGAGCTGAGGACGCCCGGCGCCGGGAAGGAGCGCAAGCCGGCGTGTAGTTGACGTGCGCGGGGAGGTCTTCCGGCCTCCCCGCACATACCGCTGCGAAGCTGCCGACTACTGTTGTTGCTGTTGTTGCTGCTGCGTAGCCGCTGCGCGCCTGGCCCGCCGGTCGGCAAGCTGCTGCTGGTACTCTTCCTCGCTCAGCTCAATCCAGCCGATCCAGAAGAAGCCCATTTCGTCGATCGTCCGCCCGCCGTCGCCGACCCAGTTCGACGGGTCGAGCGCGCGCGGATTGGTCGCGCTGTTGTCGTGCCACTGCATGTTGTGAAGGATCGTCCCGGCCGGCACCAGCGGCGCCGCGTCGTCCGCGTAGTTGTAGACGAGATGCCAGTTGTTGTTGAAGTTCGCACAGCTGACGACTTCGGTCTTCGAGCTGGCGCCCTGCGTCGGGTAAATCAGCTCGAGACACTGGCGAACGCCAAGGTTGTGCATGTGCGGCTGGAAGGCGATGATCCGCGCCGGCTTGTGCAGCACGACATAGCCGTCCGATCGCGCAACCTCGCCAGGAGGCACGTCGAGGGGAGTGGTGGCATGTGACAGCTGCTTCGACCAGCGGATGTACTTCGGCGTGTAGTCGGCCGGATAGAGCACCATGCCGACTTCGACTTCCGCGTTGATGTCTTCACCCACCGAGTGGAAGTGGTAGTTCAGCCGAGCAATGTCGCCAGGCTTTATCAGAACGCCGCTCCCCTCCGGATACACTTCGGCGTTCTTGCCCGACGCGTACTCGACGAGGAACTGTCCGCCGAACCTGCCCAGCTCTTCGGCGGCGAACTCCGGCGGGACCGCGTCGGAATTTGCGTGGTGCACGACGCGGTGCGATGACTGGGTTGCCGATCGTGTCTGAATCGCCTTGATATAGCGGTTCTCAGTAATCGGGATCTCGGCGAAGAGCATGCCGAACATGTCAGGCCCTTCGGCACGGACCAGCTTCTTCGGGTACTTCACGATGATGTCTGGCGTGCCGATCTGCCAGGCATTCCCGTCGGCGAACTGCCGCGGCGGCGGCATGTCGCTGGGATTGCCGAGCGGCGCGCCGCCGTCGATCCAGCTGACGATCGTGCTGATCTCTTCGTCCGACAGCGACGGGTCGTCCTTGAACTGCTGAATCCCGACCGTCCTGTCGACATGCCAGGGTGGCATCTCGCGGGACGAGACGCGCGCCCGAATCGACCGGGCCCACGGGCGCACTTCCTCGTAGGTCATCAGCGACATCGGCGCGATTTCACCAGCGCGGTGACAGTGCTGGCAGCTGCGCTGCAGGATTGGCATCACGTCCCTGGCAAACGTGGGAGTGGCCATGTCCTGCGCCTGTGCGCTCGCGACGCCGGGCGCAGTCACAAGCGCACCAACCGCGGCCAACGCACCGATTCGGGCGAACCTGCTCATCACGAACCTCACTTTCAGCCACTCGAGGAGCCGGCAAGACACCAGTGGGAACGTGCCACAGAGACCCTTTAAAACGCCGTGCGCTGGCTAGCATACGCGCTTCATTGGCCGCGGACCAGGAATCTTCCAGCACGAGACGTTTGAGTGCACGTCTGCTGCCTGTGCCCGGACGGCACGCCACCTTTGGGCTACAGAGCGAACACGAACCTCCCGGAAAGTTCTAAGAGAAAGGACGACGGCCGGGCGCTGACCGCTGAGGTTCGCGAAGTGCGAGAACATGTCCATGAAGCGCCATGGCACAAGCAGACACTCTTACGCCGCCGACTCCTTACGTGTGCGAGAAGTGCGGAGCGCCGGGAAATCCCATCATCACCACCGCCCGTACGATGCCCCGCGTGGTCACAGTAGGCTGCAGCCGGTGCCGTCATTTCTGGGACGTTGAAGAACGTGCTCCGGCGCCTGCTGAGCGTCGAACGGCTTCACCAGGCGAATCGATGGCTTGACGTTCGCTTCGCACTGACCGCCCCGCAGGAAGCCCCTGGGCTTCTCCATCAGAGTCATTCGCCCAACCAGCTGCATCCAGAGTCCGGGACTCGCGCCCCAGTTCGTTCCTCGCGTCCGGAGAGTTTTTCATCAGGGCGTGACAGCCCGGGCGTTATCCTTCGGAGCGCATCTGATGAAATCGGTTGCACTCAGGAGGAGGATGACTGGTGAAGTTCAGTCTTCAGTCGGGACTCTGTCTGTTTCTGGCGGCGCTGACGCCTCTGACGCTGTCGTCACAGACGCAGGAACCGCCATTGCTGCAAAGCCATGCGGACAGCGCGAGGCGGGCCGCGTTCGTTTCGGCTCTCGAACAGGGCCTTCCGTACGTTCCCGGTGAAGTCCTCGTCCAGTTCGATCCGGCCTTCGACACGATCAACCAACCGGCCGTCCTGAGTGTTCTCCAGACTGGCGGAGGCGCGCCTGCTCTCAACGGCCGCTGGATTGGTCAGACTCTCCTGTTGTCAGGTGTCACGCCGGCCGACACGGAAATCGCCGCCGCGACACTGATGCAACAGCCGGGAGTCGCTCTCGCACACCCCAACTACATCCAGCATCTTCAGACGGTCCCCAACGATCCCCTGTACCAGCAGCAGTGGAACATGGACGAGATCAACATGCCTGGCGCGTGGGACATCACGGGCGGGCAGCCACGCGATGTCGTCGTCGCCGTCATCGACTCGGGCCTCACCACGCTGACGGGCGACGTCACGATGCAGCTGCCCGTCCCGCCATCGCTTGCCGGTTTCGCGGAATTCACCATCCCGTTCCTGAAGACGCCGGACTTCGATGAATCCCGCGTGCTCCCCGGCGCCGAGTTCACGCCGACAGGTCCCTGGATTCTGGCCTCCGGACAGAGCGTCCTCTTCGACACCGTCGGCCATGGAACGCATGTCACCGGGACCATCGCGGAGCAGCGCGACAACAACGTCGGCTTCGCCGGCGTCGCAAGTGGCATCAAGGTGCTGCCCATCAAGGCGTGTGTCGGTGACCTGGATGTCGTCATGGCCTGGGGACGCGAGGGCAGCGCTCCTTCCGTTCAAGGCGAGTGCACCCTTGCGGGCGTCATCGAGGGGATTCTCTACGCCGCGGATCATGACGCGAAGGTGATCAACCTCAGTCTGGGATTCACTGCGCACGTGCCCATCCTCGAGAATGCGCTGCGCTATGCGGTGTCGAAGGGCGCCTTTGTCGTGGCTGCGGCTGGAAATTCCGCGCTCGAAGGCAATCCGGTGACGTATCCGGCGGCGTACGCGAGCGGGATCGCGGGTGTTGTCGCCGTGGGTGCCACGACGACCGGCCGCACGCGCGCTCCTTACTCGAACTTCGGTGCGTATCTCGAGCTCGCTGCTCCCGGGGGCGGCTGTGCGCATCCTGACGACGACGTGTGGCAGGTCGCGCCAAATCCTGAAGACCTTGTCGTGATACCGCCGCGATTCGACCGGTACGTCGGACGGGCCTTGTGCGGAACGTCGATGGCCGCACCACACGTCGCCGGCGCTGCAGCGCTCTTGTACAGCCAGGGCATCACCGACCCGGCAGCCATCGAAGCCGCTCTCAAACATTTCGCTGTCGATCTGGGCGTCGAAGGACGTGACGACGAGTTCGGGTACGGGTTGATCGACGTCCGCGCCGCCCTTCGCGGTTTCGGCTTGTCCCGCTGAGGGTGACGGCCATGATCATGTCCCGTACGCGCGTCTCTCTCACCCGCATCGCTCTCGCATGCGCGCTCGTGCTCGCCACCTTCTCGCGAGCGGCCGCTCAAACACAGGTTGAGGCTGCCGAGCAGGCCACGATCTGGAGCTCCACGTTTCTGAGTCTCGCAGCGGTCGTGCCTCCTGGCACCGTGCTCGATGTCGTCGGGCGCCGCGGGCAGTGGTACGAAGTGATCCTGCCGGCCTCCGCACAGGCAGTCAGCGCCAACAGAACGGGCTTCATCTCCGCGACGCAGGTGCGCCCTCTGAACGACGACCCGGTTCCCTCATCGCCCCGCGCCGGGACACCTCCAGGATCCCAGGCGCCGCCAGGAGCTGCAGCGACGGAGAATGCACAGCGGAGAGAGAGCTCTGGTGCGCTTTCCAGGCCTGGCGTGCGGCCATTCGCACAAGTCGGACTCGGCCACTTCGCAGCCAGTCAGAGCTTCGATGCCGTGATGGGAAGTGCGAATGGCTTCTGGTTCGGTGGCGGGATCCAGATCCCGCTGCAGGGCAATCTGTTTCTTCAGGGATCGCTCGAGCTGTTCCGGAGGAAGGGTGAGCGCGTGTTCGTCTTCGAGGACGAGGTGTTCCCTCTCGGCATCGAGCACACGGTCACACTCGTGCCCGTCTCCGCTACGTTCGGCGTCCGCCAGCCGCGCGCCGGCGTTGCGCCCTATGCGGGGATTGGCGCGGGAGTGCTCTTCCACTCGGAGTCGTCTGAGCTCTCTCTCGAGGATGAGGACGCAAGCGATCGGTTCCTTGCGTTTCATGTCCTGGGCGGTCTCGACTTCAGTCGTGCTGCCGTCGAGGTGCAGTACTCGCACGTCCCCGATGCGCTCGAAAGCGGCGTCGCGGCGCACTTCGACGAGCGCAACCTGGGTGGCTTCCAGCTGCGGTTCAAGGTCTACTTCTGACCGTGCCGGGCCGGCCTGGCCGACAGCCGCCCGCCGTTCCGCCAGAGTTCCACCCGAGCCACACAGGGCAGGTGCGATAATTCGACGTCGCCGCCCAATGCACGCATCAGCGTTCGGTCTCGGCGCTCTCTGCACTGCCACGCTCCTGGCAGGCGCGCCTCTGTTCTCGTCGCAAAGCGTCGCGACCGGAACGGCGCGGCTGGAATCGGCGATCTCGACGTTGGAACGCGGACGATACGCGCAGGCCGCGGTGCTGCTGGACGAGATCCGGGCAGGAGCCGACAACACATCGCCGCCGAATCTCGAGGCGCTGGCAGCACGCACGGCATTCGAGGCCATCGACACCCACCTGAGAGGCGGCGACCCGGAGTGGAACGCGCGCGTCCAGGATCAGCTCGATCGTCTCCTCGAGGGCATCGAGGATCACACGATCGCTGACGACGATGACCGCTTGCGGACTCTCGAGGTGATCTCTTCTGTCTCACTGCTCGCGGCCACCCGGCACGCGCGCGCGATCGCGGATCGATGGCCCGAGCTCGCTGGAACGATGCGCGATCGGCCCGAGGAGGAGCTCCAGGTCCATCGACTTCGCGCTGAAGCGGCGGGACTCATCGCCGCGGGCGGCAACAGTGGCGCGCGAGCGCGATTGATCGAAGCGCTCCAGGCCCAGGAACGCACGCAAGGCAAGGACACCGCGAGCCTGGTGAAAACGCTGGGCGAGCTGGCGGCCGTCGCAGACTCCGCCGGAAGCGCGCGTCGATATCTGGAACAGGCAGTCACGGTCGCGCACGCCGAGCCGGCTCCCTCTGTGGATTCCGTTGCGGCGCTCGCTCGTCTGATCTCGATGCTTGCAGATCGTCAGGAACCGCTGCCTCCGTCGCTGGCACAGG
>JBFWPD010000004.1:0-24712 GCA_050250175.1 Vicinamibacterales bacterium | reverse complement strand
GACCTCGGCCGGACGGAGGAGCGCCGGGTCGACATGGACGTACTTCTCCCAGTCGAGACCGACGCGTGCGAATGCAATCTCGATCAGCTCCTTGACCGAGTGGCTGACGCCGGTGGCAATCACGTAGTCGTCGGGCGAGTCCTGCTGGAGCATCATCCACATCGCGCGGACATAGTCGCCGGCGAAGCCCCAGTCGCGATGCGCATCGACGTTGCCGATGGGCAGCCGATCCGCCAGGCCGAGCTTGATCCGCGCCACTCCGTCGGTGACCTTCCGGGTCACGAACTCGAGGCCGCGGCGTGGCGACTCGTGGTTGAAGAGCATGCCGGAGACGGCAAAAAGGTTGTAGCTCTCGCGGTAGTTGACCGTGATGTAGTGCGCGAACACCTTGGAGACGCCGTAGGGACTGCGCGGATAGAAGGGCGTGAGCTCGGTCTGCGGAACCTCGCGCACCTTGCCGAACATCTCGCTCGACGAGGCCTGGTAGAAGCGGATCGCCGGATCGACTCGTCGAATCGCATCGAGCAAACGCGTGACGCCCTGCGCGTTGAACTCGCCGGTCAGCATCGGCTGATCCCAGGACGCGGGCACGAACGACATGGCCGCCAGGTTGTACACCTCGTGCGGCCTCACATCCTCGACGAGCCTTAGCAGCGAGAGCTGATCGAGAAGATCGGCGGCACGCAGATCGACTCGATCGAGCAGATGCTGAATACGCCAGACGTTCGGAGCGCTGAGCCGGCGGATCATGCCCACCACCTCGTAGCCCTTCTCCAGCAGAAGCTCAGCGAGGTAGGAGCCGTCCTGTCCCGTAATTCCCGTGATCAGCGCGCGTTTGGCCATGCACTCTCCAGCAACAGCTCAACGAAATCGAATGATTGTAGCCGGGCACAGTCGGCCATCTCAAGGTTCTCCGGGTACGATCAGGGCAGTTGTCTTCGACCGACGTTCTTGACGTTCTTGTCGTGGGGGCGGGCGTGACCGGTCTGGCCTCGGCGCTCGCCGTCGCCGGGCAGGGGCGGTCGGTGGCGATCCTCGAGCGCCATCCGCGAGCGGGTCTCGACACCAGCACACGGAACAGCGGCGTCGTTCACGCCGGCATCTACTACCCTGCCGGTTCGCTCAAAGCTGAGCTGTGCGTCGAGGGCCGGCGCCTGCTCTACGACTTCTGCAGGCAGAACGACGTTCCACACCGGCGCTGCGGCAAGCTGATCGTGGCGACCGAGCCTCACGACATCCCTACGCTCGAGTCGCTCTACAAGCGGGGCATCGGCAACGGTGTCGAGAGCCTCGAGCTGGTGGACGCCGCCGACGTCGCTCGCCGTGAACCCGCGATTCGAGCCCTGGCCGCGCTCTACTCACCAGAAACCGGCGTCGTGGATCAGGATGCTCTGGTGCGAGCTCTGCTGCGCCGGAGCTTGGAAGCGGGCGCCATCTTTCTTCCTGCCACACGCCTGCTCCACGCCGGCCGTGCCGCCGATGGCCTCACGATCACGACCGCGCGCGAGACGATCCATGCGCGGCAAGTCGTCAATGCCGCGGGTCTGTATGCGGACGACGTGTCGAAGGCGCTCGGCGGCGAGACGTTCACGATCCATCCATGCCGCGGCGAATATGTGGAGCTCGTGCCCTCGCGGCGCTCGCTCGTGAACGGACTGGTCTACCCGCTGCCACACGGACATGGCCTCGGCGTACACCTCATTCCGGACATGGGCGGTGGCATCAGGCTCGGCCCGACGGCGCGGTATCAGGATTCGAAGGACGACTACGAGGGCAACAGGCTGCCGGTCGAGGCGTTCGTGGAGCCGGCGCAGCGCCTGCTGCGCGACATCCGTGTCGCAGACCTTCGCCTTTCGAACAGCGGCATCCGCGCCAAGCTGCACCCGCCCGAAGAATCGTTCGCGGACTTCCTGATCCGCAGGGATCGCGTCAATCCGGCCGTCGTGCAGGCCGCCGGGATCGATTCACCCGGTCTCACGTCCTGTCTGGCGATCGGGCGCCTGGTCGCGCGGCTCGTTGCCGACGCGCCGTAGCGACCTCCCCAGCGCGTCCTGCCACGAAGGCATCGTCACTCCCGCGCGCGCCAGCTTCTCATTGGAGAGCACGCAGTAGATCGGACGCTCTGCGGGCATGGTGACATCTGCCATTCGGACTATCTCGAGATGCGGCTCGATCCCAAGGATTCGAGCCGCTTCGCGAGCGATATCGACCCAGGTCCCGGAGCCTGAGTTCACGCAGTGGTAGAGGCCGGTTGGAATGCGCCGCTCGAGAATCAGGCGTGTGGCACGAGCGGCATCCACGACGGATGTCGGCGTGACGATGCGGTCGCTGAACACGCGTGCCGCCCGTCCGGATCGCAGTGCCTCGACGATCGTCGCGACGCTGCCTTCCGCCGCCGCACCAGGTGCGCTATCGAACAGGCTCGCCACTCGAAGCACCCACGCCGCAGGCGCCTGGAGCGCGAGCCATTCGCCGAGGAGCTTCGACGTCGCGTACACACTCCTCGGATTCGGCGCGTCTTCTTCCGTGTAGGGACGGTCGTGCCTGCCGTCGAAGACGAAGTCGCTGCTGTAGTGGACCAGCATCGCACCGCAGACACGCGCGCTGCGCGCCAGTGTCGCAAGGGCGATCGCGTTCACGCTCAGGGCTTCGACCGGGTGGGCCTCAGCGGCATCAACCGCGTTGTAGCCCGTGCAGTTGATGATCGCCTCCGGCCTTATCGCGTCGATCACCGCCTCGACGTCGTCCGGTCTCGTGACGTCGAGCGCCGAGCGATCGAGCGGATGAAGATCGTGGTCCGGCTGGAGCTCGTGGACGATGGCGCCGCCAAGCTGGCCGCGCGCGCCGACGACCGCAATCCGCATCAGGCGGGACTCCGGACCTCGAGCGCTTCGCCAACCGCGGCGACGACGGCTTCCTGCTGCTCGACGCTGAGCTCGCCATAGATTGGAAGTGCCAGCGTCTGGTCGGCGGCGAGCTCGGCATGTGGCAAGTTGCCCCGGCGGACACCGAGATCGGCAAAGCAAGGCTGAAGATGAAACGGCACCGGGTAGTAGACCTCGGTCCCGATGCTCCGTGACTCGAGATGCTTCCTGAGCGCGTCGCGGCCGGCGACGCGGATCACGTACTGGTTGAAGATGTGACGCCGCCCCGCAGGCTCGACAGGGAGCGTCACACGATCCGCGAGGCCTGCGTCGCGGAACAGCCGTCCGTACCGCTGCGCATTCAGCCGCCGGGCTTCTGTCCACGCGGCGAGGTGAGGCGCTTTCACGCGCAGCACCGCGGCCTGGAGTTCATCCATCCGGAAGTTCCCGCCAACGGCATGATGGTAGTACTTCGGCTCCATGCCGTGGTTGCGCAGGATGCGTGCCCTGGCCGCGAAGCCATCGTCGTTCGTCGTGAGCAGTCCGGCCTCTCCGAACGCACCGAGATTCTTGCTGGGAAAGAACGAGAAGCAACCGAACGCGCCGAGGCCGCCGACGGCGTGTTCCCGGTACGTCGCGCCGATCGCCTGAGCGGCATCCTCGACAATCGGGACGTCCGCACGCAAGGCGACGGCCAGCAGCGGCTCCATGTCGGCTGCGAGTCCGAACAGGTGCACGGGCAGAATCGCCCGCGTCCTCGTCGTAATCGCCGCTGCCACCTGTTCGGGGTTGATGTTGTAGGTGACCGGATCGATGTCCACGAGCACCGGCCTCGCGCCCAGACGCACGACGACGCCCGCCGTCGCGAAGAAGGAGTACGTGGGAGTGATGACTTCGTCGCCGGGGCCGACCCCGAGCGTCATCAGCGCCAGCAGAAGGGCATCGGTGCCCGAGGAGACCGCGACGGCGTGGCGGACACCGAGCAGGCGCGCCATCGTCTCTTCGAGCGCCGCGTTCTCGGGTCCGAGGATGTACCGCTGGCTGTCGCACACGCGGGTCACGGCCGCCAGGATCTCTTCACGCAGCGGTGCGTACTGTGCCCCGAGGTCGAGGAGGGGAACCTTCACCATCGCTCAGCGCCGCGCCTTGACGGCCGCCCTCGTCTCCCGATCGACTTCACGCCGCTTGATCGTCTCGCGCTTGTCATACGCCTTCTTGCCCTTCGCGAGACTGACCGCCACCTTCACCCGTCCGTCCTTGAAGTACATGCGGAGAGGCACGAGCGTCATGCCCTTCTCGACGGTCTTGCCGATCAGCTTTCTGATCTCATCCCGATGCAGCAGCAGCTTCCGGCGCCGCAGCGGCTCGTGGTCAGCATATCCACGGTGGCTGTACGGGCTGATATTCACGTTGTAGAGAAAGATCTCGCCGCCCTCCACCTGCGCGTAGCTGTCGCGAAGGTTCACGCGGCCTTCACGAATCGCCTTCACCTCGGTGCCGAGCAGCACGATCCCCGCCTCGAACGTCTCGAGCACGTGGTAGTCGTGGAGTGCCTTGCGGTTCTCCGCGACGTTCGCCTGAGCCAGTTCGCGTTCGGTCTTCTGAGTCATCGGCCGCGGCTGGAGGCGCCTGTCTGCCGGCGGGATCGCGCAAGCATTGCGGCGAGACGCACTGCCGCAATCATACTGCCCGCATCGGCCACACCGCGTCCCGCGATGTCGAAGGCCGTCCCGTGGTCAACCGACGTGCGGACGATCGGCAGTCCGATCGTCACGTTGACCGCCTGGCCGAACGCCAGCAGCTTGACCGGAATCAGACCCTGATCGTGATAGCACGCAACGACGACGTCGAACTCGCCGCGCGCAGCGCGGGTGAAGAGCGTATCGGCGGGAAACGGACCTGAGACCGCGATCCCACGGCCTCGACACGCGGCGACAGCGGGCGCGATCGTGTCGATCTCCTCGCGTCCGAACAGTCCATGCTCTCCGGCGTGCGGGTTGAGACCCGCAACCGCGATGCGCGGTGTGCCGAGGCCGAAGGCCGGCATCGCGCGAGCCGTCATTTCGATGGTGGCCTCGAGCGACTCGCGCGTGAGCACCCGCGGCACTTCGGACAGCGGAACGTGGATGGTTGCCAGCACGACCTTCAACGCATCGGCGTAGAAGAGCATCGCGACGTGTGCGCTCCTGGTCAGGTGGGCGAGCAGATCCGTGTGACCTGTCCAGGGCAGGCCGGCCAAACGAAAGGCTTCCTTGTTGACCGGCGCGGTCGCGATGGCATCCACCGTCCGACTCTCCGCGTCGCGCACGGCGCGGACGATCGCATCGTGGGCGGCCTGGCCGGCAGCGGCGCTCAACTGGCCAAGCACGAACACCGCGTCCGACGGTGGGCCGTACAACACCGGCTCGCAGACCTCGAGCACGGAGGCATCCGCCGCCGCTCGTGCGGCGACCTCTGGACCGATGCCCGCCGGATCGCCGACGGTGATTGCAATGACGGGTTTATCAGACACAGACCTGCCGGGTGCTGCGTGCTACGCGCCGTGCGGTGTGCGGCGTCCTGCGTTCGACGTGCTTCGTGCGCCGTTCATCGTGCGCCGCCGCACGATCCGCAGCCGCCCGACCCGCATCCGCCGGCGCCGCAGCCGTTGGGATTGTCGCACCCGCCTTCACTGCCGCAACCGGCGTGCACCTTCCCCGCGGAGTTCGGCAGTTCGTAGCGGAGGCAGCACTTCAGACGCCCACAGAGGCCTGAGAGCTTCGACGGGTTCAGGCTCAGCTCCTGCTGCTTCGCCATCTTGATCGAGACGGGCTCGAACGTGGTGAGAAACGTCGTGCAGCACAGCGGACGGCCGCATGAACCGTAGCCGCCGATCGCCTTGGCTTCGTCGCGCACCCCGACCTGGCGCATCTCGATGCGCGTGCGAAACTCCGCGGCCAGTTCCCGGACGAGCTCGCGGAAGTCCACGCGGTTCTCTGCCGTGAAGTAGAAGACCAGGCGCGAACCGTCGAACGCCTGCTCCACACGCGTGAGCTTCATGCCGAGCCCGCGCTCACGGATCTTCAGGAGCGCCACGCGGTGCGCTTCGCGCTCCCGATGCTCCTGCTTCATCCGCGCCACCACATCGTCGTGCGATGCCATCCGGATGACGCGGTTCGAGCCATCGTCGGTCGAGCGATGCCGCTCGGCGACGTCCGAGTTCGAGGGAACCACCCGGCCAACGGCAGTGCCCTGGCTCGTCTGGACGACGACATGGTCGCCGACGCGCGGCCCGATCGTGCCCGGCCGCGGGTCCGAGGCGGCGTAACGTACGCGTCCGACCGATTTCAGCTTGACGGCGACCAGGGGTGCGGCAGTCGTTGTGCTCAAGACATCACCACTACAACCGCAACATCAGCCAGTCGGCAACGAGCTTGGGGCTGGCATTGCCAACGATCCTGGCGCTGGGATTTCCTTCGAGCGCGAGAAGCGCCTCGTTCACCGCGTCGAACGCGCGCACGCCACGCTCGCCCCGAAACGCCGACAGCGAACGGAGGTTGCCGGCCACATTCGGATTCGTGAGCGCGGCCTGGCTTGCGTGAGCCTCGACGTCGCGAAGAAGCGAAGCCATGACTTTGAGCTCCGCAGAGAGCTGAGCACGCTCGCTGGCCCACGCTCCTCCGGACCTCCCGACGAGAAGCTTCGCGGCCTCGAGCCGTCGCCGCACGTCGGGCGACGCCGCGGCCTCCGACAGCGCGCGCGTCGTCAACGTGCGGATGGCATCGAGCTCGCCGGCGTCGGCCGCAAGGGCATGAGCGACGCTGCCATTCGCGCCTGCCGCCGACGTGTTCGCATCGGCCTTCTCGGCTCCTCGACGCATCAGCACCGCCGCCACGTCCGGCGCCGTCAGCGGCCAGAAGCGGAGCCGCGGACATCGGGACTGCACCGTCGGAAGCAGCGCGTCCGGACGAGACGTCACGAGCATGAAGACCGATGCAGACGGCGGCTCCTCGAGTGTTTTCAGCAGCGCGTTCTGGGCCGAAGGCACCATGGCATCCGCGTCGTCGATGACGACGACGCGGCGGCGTCCCTCGAAGGGCCGATACCCGGCGCGATCCACGACTTCACGCACCTGATCGACCTTGATCGAGCCGCTGTCCCCCGGCTCGACGATCAGGACATCGGGATGCGCGCCGCGCGCGATGCGCTGGCACGCGGCGCACTTCCCGCAAGCGTCGAGACCCGCATCGGGATCGTCTTTCAGGAACGGCTGGCGATCGGTGCAGTTCAGCGCCTGGGCGATCGCCGTAGCGACCAGACGCTTACCGACGCCGGCCTGGCCGGCAAGGATGAGGCTGGGGGGAAGCGACTCGCGCGGGATGGCGCGCGCCAGCAGGCCGACCAGCCGTTGATGACCGACGACATCTCGAAACGGCATGATCGATGGAAACTGGCTCGCATCGTATCACAGCGAATTGCCGGGCTCACCGCTCAGCCAGCTCTGTTCCTGCGTCGCAATGCGAACGGAAGAATCGCCAGCCCGGCGAGCATGACGAGGCCGATTCTCCAGACCACGGACGCCACTCGCTCGCGCGTCGCGATGAGCGTCGCCGTGAACAGGACCTGCCGATCCGGTTCAGTGGGGAAAACCTCACGAGGACTGAAGGCCCGGGCTTCCTCCCCTGCGGGCGCCCATAGCACGTTCGCGTATGCCTCTCCGGCGTGCTGCACGTAGTCCACCCGGATGTGATGAATGCCAGGCGGCAGGGTCAGCCGCTCGGCGATCGTTCCCATTCCGGCTGCGGGAGTGCGTTCGAGCACCCGCTTCTCGTCAACGTGCAGATAGAGCTCGTCGTCGCCGCCTGCATAGATATCGACAGGGCCGTCGTGCGTGAGATTCCAGTAGCCCTCCCAGCGCACGGAGAAGGACCCGCGAGGCAGGCTCGGCTCCTCGTCGATGACCGACAGGTCGATCACGGGAGTCTGCCGAGTCAGCCGCGGCGGATCACGAAAGTCCGGAGACGCGAAGAACGTCTCGGTCCACCCGGCCTGCTCCGACAGTTCGCGCTCGAGCTGCCGCGCCGACCAGGAGAGCGACGCCGCCAGTACAAATACGCCGGCAACCACTCCGACGCCCGCGAGCACGGGACGAGGGATCACTCGCGCCCACTCCCGGTCGAGCCGCCCGCCTCTCGGCGCGACCGCGGCAACCGGGGCTCGCCCCCGCGCGAACGCCTTCTCGGGCGATCAGGCTGCAATACTTCTCCTTCTGGCCTCACGTCGATGCGAGCATCTCCGGCTCCGAAGACCCTCGTCTCCCACATCCTGATGCTCAATCGCCGGCGGTCGCGGCTCTCGGGTGATTCCTCGGCCGGCACCCAGCTTCTGCTCGCGACGAAGTCAATCTCCCATGCGCCGCCAACAGGTTCTCCCAACATCCACAGGGGGACCTCCAGCGTATGGCCGTCCCAGCTGTCGAACTTGACGCGATCAACGGGACGGCCGTCGACGAGAACGTCCACCGTAATCGGATCCTCCGCCGAAACGAGCGCCTGCATCGGCACCTCGAACCGCCTCGCTTCGGCTGACACGTAGAAGCGCCCGCGTTCACTCATCCAGCGCACGCGATCGGCACCATCGGGCTCCCACTCGTGAAAGCCGAAGCTCACGCGCGACCAGTCAACGGCTGACGACTTGCGGTCCACTCTCGGGGGAAGCGACACCGCGAGGAGGACGACCGATGCCAGTACGAGCACGGGCGAGCTCATCCCTGCCGTCCACCGTACTGGCGCCGCAACGGGCGCAGGCGCAGAACTGGCCGCGGTGTCCGGAGCTGCCGCCAGGGCAATCCAGAACGGATACGCGACCGCCGGCACAAGCAACGGATGGTTGCCCATCCATGTCGTCATGAACGCGGCGAGGGCGAGCAGGTCCGTCCAGAGCACACGGCCCTCGAGCTGCGCGCGTCTCCAGCGGGCCAGTGCAAGACCCAGCACGGCGACAAATGCCGCCAGGCCCGGCCACCCCATCTCGCCCGCCACTTGCGCGAAGTTGTTGTGCGCGTTCTCGATGCGATAGATCTCGAGGAGCTCTGGCGAAGAAAAGTGCTGAGACCACAGGGCGTACTGGCCGACGCCGACGCCGGACAATGGCTGCCATCCGAGCATCCGGGCCGTGGTTCCAAGAAACATCCAGCGCACATTCCAGGCCACGTCGAGATTGCCACGCGCTTCGCTGCGAAGAACCACCAGCGCCACCACGACCGGGAGCGTCACCGCCGTCATCACGACCGCACGACTCAGCCACGAGGCCTTCGGCATCAGGACCACGGTCAGCGTTCCGAGCGCGATCACGAAGACGACGACGAGGGCGGTGCGCGAGTCCGTGACGATCAGCGCCGCTGCGACGAGAACGGTCGCCGCCATCCAGAGTCCGCGTCTGGACGTGCCGGCGAGGGCACGACCCGCGACGAGGAACAGCGCCATGCCGAAGAAGGATCCGGCCGCGTTGATGTCACGTACGTTGGCCGCCCACCGCCCTCTCCCGATGAACCCGAAGAACTCCGAGAGCGATCGGCCGCTTTCACCGAGCTCGACGAAGAGATCCTGGACGTTGAAAGCGGCGGCCACGACGGCGCCGATTGCCACGGCCTTTATCAGGCGTGCCGCATAGCCGGGCGCCTCGCGGCACAGGCGGGCGCCAATCAGCAGCAGCGCCATTCCCTCGAGCAACAGCATTGCGGCCATGATCGAGCTGCCGTAGCTCCCGAGGCCGACCAGGTACCCGCTCGAGACGTAGTTCCACAGCCCGGTCATGTATTGACGCGGAAAGTCCCGCTGCATCTGCGCGAACCACAACTGTTCGACGCACGATGCAGAGACCACAAATCCGAAGACGAGGGCCGCGGTCTCCAGCCTGCTCGATGGGAATCGGAGGATTGCACCGGAAATCCACGCACGGACCAGGGCACCCGCCAGCACTGCAAGGATCAGGACTTCGGCGTGCCGGACACTCGAACCGAGCATGGGACCGCCGACTTGCGCGAGCGGCGTGATCACCGCGGCCGCAAGCAGACCCATCGAGGGCCGGACGCAGGCCAGAATCGCGACCGCGCCGAGCAGCACACGCACCGGAATCGTGACGTTGTCGATCCAGAACGCCGCCTGGAACAGGACACAAACGACGGCTGTGAAACAGGCGAGAGCGCAGACGGCTACGGTCCGGGCCGCAGCGGCAGCAACGCCGGATCCGGCTCCGGACATCTGGCGTTCGTCCGCCAACAGTCGACGCATTGGTACACTCACTATAGAGTGTTCTCCGCCGTGCTGGCACCTGATCGCGCGCCTGCGCCAGACGCCTCGCGTTCGACCGCGTCAGCGAGTCGAATTGCAATGGTCATTCAGCGCTTTCGCCCGTATTTCAGCGGGCAGGGCGTGCAGGTCGAAGAACTCTGCCGGGCATTCGCGCGCCGTGGCCGAACCTCGTCGATCGTGACCGCGGTCCGCGGCCGGCCCTCCGAAGTCGAGCAGTGCGACGGGTACGATGTCCGTCGCCTCCGCGTGGACCTGATTCCCGGGTCGGCGACCCGCACGAGTCTCTGGGCGCCAACCTTCGGGGCGCGCGTCTTCCAGGAGCTCATGCAGATGAAACGTCCGGACGCCGTGCACGTGCACGGTGTTCACGACGGACTCTATGGCGCGGCGGCATTCTGCAGGCTGCGAGGCGTACCGCTGGTCTTCGAGATGACGCTCATGGGAGTGGACGATCCTCACACCGCCCTCGACACGCGACATCGCCTGGCCGCTCTCCGCCGCCGAGCATACCTCGGTGCAGACGCGTATGTAGCGATGTCACGCGCCTTTCTTCCCTCCTACGCGGAGGCCGGCATGGATCGCAACCTGCTGACGGTCGTCCCGCAGGGCGTGGATACGGCGCGGTTCACCCCGCTTCCGGCCGCCGTACGCGCGGAAGTGAGAACCGAGCTCGGGTGCGCGCACGACGCCCCGGTCGTCGCGTTCCTGGGATCGCTCATCGAGAGAAAGGGACTCGACCTCCTGCTCGGCGCGTGGGAGACCGTCCATGCAGTGCTTCCGAGAGCGCGTCTGCTGCTGATCGGGCACGCCTCGTTCGACGATGGCAGCCTCGAGCGTGAGTTTCTCGACCGGTGCGTCGCGGATCTCTCCGTGGATGCCGCGGCGACCGTGCTGCCGATCGGCCTCCGCGACAACCCTGAGCGCTATCTCGGCGCGGCCGACATCTTTGCGCTCCCCTCGCGTCGCGAAGGGTTCGGCACGGCGATCATCGAAGCGATGGCGTGCGGTCTGGCTCCGATCGTCGCGCGCCTCGATGGCATCACGGATTACATCTTCGGCGCTCCGGTCCGTCCGCAGACCCCGGCGGCCGGCGACGGGATCGTCGTCCCGCAGGAGGATCCGCAGGCTCTCGCCGCGGCAGTGATCGCCCTGTTGTCTGACCGCGCCAGGGCAGTCGAGATCGGCCGGATCGCCAGAGAGAGAGTGCTCGAGCAGTTCGACCTGCATCGCGTTGTCGCACCCGCGTACGACGCCGTGTATGCGGCCGCGCTCGAACACCGCCGCTGATGCCGACACCTCACGACGGTTCGGCCAACGTGCTCCTGCGGCAAGTGTCGCGCGCGATGTTCTGGAACGCGGCGATGCTGCCCGTCATCGCCGCCGTGAACCTTGCGGCCGCGGTGATGATTCGCCGGGGCTTCGGACTGGAATCCGGCGTCTATGACGTCGCGCTCGGCGTGGTGAACACGCTGCTCGCCCACTCCGCGCTGGGCGTCTCGACGACGATCGTGCAGTTCGTGCCTGCCCTCGATCGTACGGGAGGACGAACCGCCGTCAGGGCATTCGTCACACGCGTGGCGACCCTCCGGCTCGGACTGCTGCTGGCCGTTCTTGTCGCTCTCGGCCTGTTCGCCGACCAGGCGGCCGCCCTGCTGGGACTCGGAGCCTCAGGAGGCTGGATCATCCGGCTGGTCTCGGTCCTCGTCCTGCTGCGCGCGATCGCCGACCTCTCGATCAAGTCGCTGCAGGCGCTGCTGGCGCACTTCCGCGCCAACGTCGTCCAGCTCGCTCAAGCTGTCGCGCTTGCAGCCGCTGTCGCCTTCACGATGACGTCCGGCGGCTCGATGACGGTGCTCTTCGCGGGCCTGACTGCCCTGTCGGTGATCGTCGCGGGGCTCTCCGTGTGGATGGCGTCGAGCACCATCGGAGGCACGACCGAGACTGCCGGCGCCGGAGCCGGCATCAGCCTGCCTTCGTGGTCGAAGGTCTGGACCTTCGCGCTGTTCATGTACATGTTCGAGGCGTCGAACTATTTCGCGACGCCTGCGTTTGCCAGCGTCGCGCTGGCGGCAGCCGGAGGCACACAGGGGACGATCGCTGTCTTCAACGTCGCTTTCCAGTTCCCGCTGATGATCGTGACGATTCTCCTGGCGGGATTTCAGGGGCTGTATCGTCCGCTCTTCGCGAGCCTCATGGCCGAAGGCGTGAAGGAACGACTGCACACGACGTTCTCGGAGATCAGCAAGGTCCAGACCCTGCTGCTGGTGCCCGCCGGAATCGGCCTGGCGCTGTTGCTGCCAGACTACATTTCCCTCCTCTTCGGCGATCAGTTCGCTGCGGCCGCTCCCCTTGCGCGCGCGTTGTGTCTCCTGCTGTTCGGCGAGGCACTCCTCAACCTGGGCAGCATCATGTTGTCGGTCGATCGGCGCTATGCCCTGACCACGATGACGCAGGCCTTGAGGATCGCCGCCGCGCCCGCGTTCGTCTGGCTGGCCGTGCGCGGAAATCTGCTGGCGGCCGCGACGGTATTCGGAGCGGGACGCGTGCTTGCGTCGGCGGTCGGATTCTCAATCGCGCGCCGCCTCTACGGCGTCCGCTATCCCTGGGCCTTCAGTGCCCGCGTCCTTCTGGCCGCTCTTCCGATGGCCCTGCTGGTAATGGCCGCCCGCCTGTTTCTTCCGCACGGCTGGGCCGCGACCGCCGCACTCACGACTGCCGGTGCGCTCCTCACGCTCGTGAGCGCTCGCGTGCTCCGCGTCCTCGGGCCGAGAGAGGCCGGATTGCTGACGCGCGCGGAGATTCCCGGTGGCGCCGTGGTTGCCAGATGGCTCGTCCCGCGGATGGAGGAAGGGGAGTAGACTGGCACGCGCGTGCGGATCGAGATGTTCATGCCCGGCCTCGGCCCCGAGGCGCTGGGGGCTCTCGTTCACCAGGACTTCGCGGCGGCCATGCGCGCAGCGGGTCACACCTTCCGCATTCTGACCACCTCGACAACCTCCACAGCCGGCACTCCTCGCCGCGGCGACACCCTGCCAACGAGCTCTCTCTGGCGAGCTGCCGACGCCGCGGCGGCACCCTGGCTGCGAACACGTCAGGTTCTGTCCCCCGCTGCCGCACTCGCGCGTCACCTCCGGGAGAATCCTGGCACCGTCGATCTCCTGCACGTGGAGGTTGCGTACCCACATGGCGCCGCGGCCACACTTGCCGCCGATGCGTCAGGATGGCGAGGCCCGCGCGTCATTACCCCGATGGGTGAAGACACGCTCGTCCACGAACCCTCGCACTACGGATTCCGCAGACACGCGTTGCCACGCCGGCTGGTGGAACGTGCGCTGCGCCGCGCTACGGGCATCCGGTGCATCTCGCCGCTTCACGAACGAACGATTGCCGCCATCGCGCCGGACACGCCCAGGCGGACGATCCCGTTGAACGTCTCGTCGGCCGTGATCGATGCCGCGCATGAACCTGCGGCGCAGCGTGATGCTCGAAGGCGCGAGGCGCGCGCCGCTCTCGACCAGCGGTGGAACACACAGGGCAGAACGGTCATCATCTCGCTCGGCCGTCTTCATCCCTTCAAGGGTGTCGACGTGCTGATCCGCGCCCTGCGCATGGTGCCCGACGCGGTCCTTCTGATTGCGGGGCCGTCTCTCGTGCTCAAAGCCTCCGGCGACGAGGCGACGCGACTTTCGAAACTGATCGACCAGCTGAATCTCGGCGACCGGGCGAAGCTGACCGGACCAGTGCCTCCGCTGGCGGCCACGCAGCTGATGGCCGCAGCCGACGTGCTGGTCGTGCCATCCCACATCGAGTCACTGAACAAGGTATGCGTGGAGGCCACCGCGGTCGGTACTCGATTCGTCGTGACCGAAACGACAGGGATTGCCGCCTGGGCCGCCTCGGCACCGGTCGGCGTCGTCGTCCCGCCAACCGACGAGCTGCTGCTGGCGAACGGCATCGTCCGGGCGCTTTCAATGCCTCCTCCAGACGCCGATGCAATTCGTGCATTTGTGGACCCCTTCAGCCCGGCGAGAGTCGCGGCGGCAGTCTCGGCTTTCTACCGGGATCTCACGGCCGAGCTGCGCTAGAATTTCCTCCCCCACAGGCGCCCCCGGCTTGTCGAGGAAATGGCGTGGCGGACAGCAGGCCGGCAGACACAGACAACCGTTCAATCCAGCGCGAGCGTTGGCTGGTCATGGTGTCTCTCGCCTTCTTCGCGGCTCTCTATGCCATCCACGTCGCGGGGACGACGTTTCGCAACGGCGGACGGCTCACCGGAACGCTGTTTGACGATGCGTTGATCTCGCTGCGCTACGCACAGAACTTCGTGAACGGCTACGGCCTCGTCTGGAATCCAGGGGAGCAGCCGCCGGTCGAGGGCTACACCAATCTCGGATGGACCCTCGTGATGGCGCTCGTTGCGGCCGTCGCGCCGCACGACATTGCGCCGATCGGCGTGTCGCTGGCAGGTGGTGCCGTCCTCGTCGCGAGCGGTCTCGTCGCATGGTCGCTCCTCCAGACAATCGGGGCCTCTCGCTCGTACAGGCTGGCAGGGACGCTTCTGGTGCTCGCCTCGTATCCGACCGTGTTCTGGACTCTCAGAGGCATGGAAGTCGGCCTGCTGTCGCTGCTGCTCCTGGTCGCTCTGCGATTCGTGATGCTCCCGCGCGACAGGCGGCCAGCTTCGCAGACACTCCTGCCCGTCTCGAGCCTCGCCGGCATCGCGGTCCTGGTGCGCAACGACGCTGCCGTCCTCTTCATTCCGCTGCTTGTGTACGCCGCGTGGAGGCACGAACGGTTCCGGCATGCGTTGGCCGCCATCCTCCCCTTGACCGTGTGTGCACTCGCGCAGGTGATATTTCGCTACGTGTACTACCAGGAGCTTGCGCCGAATACCTATGTCCTCAAGATGACCGGTGTCGCGACTGGCGAGCGCCTGGCTGCCGGATTCGTCGCGCTGGTCGATACGCTCCCTCCGATTGCCCCCGCCACACTCCTGATCGGAGTGGCGGCGTTTGCAACGCGCGTCCCACGCACCATTCGTGACTTCTCGCGGCTCGTGCTGGCGATTCTCGCGATGCAGTGGGCATATCTCGTCTACATCGGCGGCGATGCATGGCTCATCAACTACTCGAGCCGCTTCATCGCCGCCGTCATGCCGATGCTGCTCGTTGCCGCCGTCGCGGCCGTCCCGGCCTGCGTCGAGGTCTTCTCACGATCGAGCATGGCAGCGATCCGGTTCGCAACCGCAAGTCTCCTGCTGCTCGTCGCACTGGGACTCAAACATCCGCACACCATAGGTCCCGGAACGCAGTGGCTCGTGCTCGTGGGCTGGTTGATCGTGCTCAGCGTTGCTGCACATGCATTCCTGCCGGCCCTCGGCCCGATCCTTGCGCGCGATCGAGCAATGGCCGCGACGGCGCTGGGGTTGTTCCTGGTGACTTCGGCGCATGGCTGGCTGGGCTGGGCGCGCTACCATGCGGCCAAGGCGCCCGATGACATCGCCTTCGCGCGGCTCGGCCTCATGCTTCGCGACCGGCTGCCGCCTGATGCCGTTGTCGCCGCCGGATGGGTGGGCGCTCCGGCGTACTTCAGTCGGCTGAAAGCAATCGACCTGCTCGGAAAGACGGACCCGTATGTCGCCAGGGCGCCGGTGACCGGCGAGTTTCGTCCAGGCCACAACAAGATGGATCTCGATCACTCGATCGGCCGGCTGCGTCCAGACGTCGTGGTGACGGACGATCCGGCGCTTTCACGATACGGCTACGATCGGCAGCCGAACGGGCTGTGGATCCGTCACGACTCGCCCGTCATGCGTGACACTGCGAACCTGACCGCGTCCTGGTGCAACGATCCCTCCGACTCCGTGTATTGCCCGAACACGCCAGTCGCGTCACGGTAGTGCCTCGTCGATGAACGCGCTGTTCACGGTCCTGGGCACCCTCGCACTCGTGGGGATCCCCGGCGCCGCGGCGCTCTTCTGGGCCAGACGGTCCGGCACATCGACAGCGCGCACCTCGGATCTTCCACGCGCAATTGCAATCTCTTACGCGGGCGTTGGACTCGCCAGCATCTCGCTCTGGTTGTTCGCGGACGCGTTCGGCATGTCGCCGCTCACAAGCGCGGTTGCGCCGCTTGCGGTTGCCGCGCTCATCGGGGCCGCGGGCTTCCGGCGATGGCGCCGCGACACCGAACCTGGTGGACCAGAGACGGCTCCGAACCTGGACGCCGGCGAATCACGCGCGGAGGGACGTGCGACAACGGTCCTCGCCGGACTCGCATTCGCGAGCATTGTCCTCGTGGCGATTCCCTTCGCGCCGTACGGATGGGAGCGTGCCGACGGCGTGCATCGCATGGCGATGACCGACTGGGAAAAGCATCTGGTGATGACCACGGGGATCGTCGGATCACCGACATTCCCTCCGCCACACCCCTACCTGCATGCCGACCCCGAGCCGTCGTACTACTTCGGCTATCAGCTGGTCGCGGCCGCCGTCACCCTCGTGAGCCATCCGGACGCGGATGCATTCGGTGCGCTGTGGCTGCTCACGCTCTTCACCGCCGCGGCGACGCCGTTCGTCGTCTACGTCTTCGCGCGCGATCTCTTCGACGCCCGCCCGGCACTCATCGCGGCGGCAGCGGCTACGCTGCTGGTCGGCTTCGACCTCATCGTCGTTGCGATTGACGCACTTCGCGCAGCCTATGCGGCATGGCCGCTTCCCGATGGCCTCGCCGGTTTGCGCGCGCTCATTCCGTCGACCCACATCGACTACTGGATACACAACCTCGATCGCAGTTTCAGCGCGCCGGTGGTGACGACGATGTGGGCGCCGCATCAGACGGCGGCAACGCTCATCGCGCTCATCGTCATGCACCTGCTCGGTCCGCGTGCCGATGCCGCGGGCCGTCCCCGCGCAGGGATGCTCCTGCCGGGACTGCTCATCGCTTCGCTCGCGGGCCTGTCCACCTACGTCGCCCTCGCCCTGGGAACGGGGGTCGCGGCGTCAGCACTCGTGGACGCATGGCAGACGCGGCGGCTGCCCTGGCGCACCGGCGTCTTCCGCCGTTGGATTGGTGCCGGCGCGATCGGCGTGGTCGTGGCGCTGCCGATTCTGCCAACCGTCGCGCACGGATCTTCTTCGGGGCTGATTCTCCGGCTTTCGGCTGCCGGTACCTGGAGTAACGGTGCCTTCTTCTCGTGGCTCTTCGGCCGGACACAGTGGGCGCTGCTTCTCGACACGCCCGCGGTCTATCTCTTCGAGCTCGGCGTCATCGGACTGCTGGCGTTTCCTTTCCTCTACAGGCATGCACGCCGGCTCGACCCGGGGCAGCGCGAGGCGGCCATCGTCGCGATGGCGGTTCTCGTGCTCGTTACCTTCGTCCGGCCGCCGGTCGATGTGGGAAACAACCTGTACGCGCGCGCCCTGCTGCTCGTCTGGTTTCTGCTGGCGCCGTTCGCTGCCGCCCGCGCGATGGAGCTTCGCCGGGCACGATGGCTGCGGGCCGCCGTCGTCGTCTGCGCGGCCGGCACCGCGTACGCGGAGATTGGCTATCTGCTCGAGGGCACTCTGTTCTGGGCGACGCCGCGACCGGCGGTCGAAGCGATGCGCTGGATCAACACGAACACGCCGAGGACGGCGCTCGTGGCCGTTCGACCCGCTGACTACGAGAACATCTACGGAAACTGGCTGCGGCGGCCGCTCGTGATCGGGGGAAAGCGGCTGGCCGTCCTCTTCGGCGCCGACCCGTTTCTTTACGATCGAACATCAGAGGCGCTGGAGGAGGCGTTCTCCCAGCAGACAGCCGACTCGGCAAGAGATCGCTTCGACGCGCTCGACGCCGACGTGATGCTGATGAAGAACGGCGGGACCGATCCGGTGTGGGCCACGGCGCCCTGCTTTGCGATTCCGCACCGCAACAGCGAGTGGACCGTGATCTTTCGCGAGCGCGCCGGGTGCGCGAGTGCAGGTCCGTCTGCTTCACGGAGCACCGAGGCCGACCGCGTAGCGAGCGGCTTGCAGCAAGGTCGGATAGACGCCGTGCCGCACGACCAGCATCTCGTACGCGAAGAGCAGCCACAGATTCCAGGCCGTCAGGGCAGCGGACACTCCCCAGAGCACCATTCGTCGCTGACCGGCACGCGCCTCTGAAACGAGCGTTGCCAGTCCGATTGCGATGAGAGGCGTCAGGGATACGTACCGCCGGCCGCCATACGATGCCCCGGCGCCAAAAGGGTGGGTGACGTCGATCAGTATCAGGCCGGCAACGCCAACCAGGCTGGCGATCCCGAGCATTCGCGCCTCCGGCGCGTCTGAGTGACGCGCGAGCACGACGAGGCCCGCGAGCCCTGGCATCACGATCGGCGTCCAGCTGATCCATCCGCGATAGCCAGTCGAGAAGAGGACCCCAGCAAGATTCGACAAGGTGGGCACGGTCATCGGCTCGTCGCCGAACGGAACGAGGACTCCATCGAACCAGTACCAGAGTGCCCCCTGCACGAAGTAGCCCGCGAGGATGCCCAGAGCCAGAGCCATCGCGCTCGTGCCCGAGCGCGACCTGTCAGCGCCGATTGTCACCGAAATAAGCGCGGCTGGGATCGCCAGCAGCGGGGCATCCAGCAACCTGACAGCAACCATCCATCCGCCGGCGATGCCGGCGAGCATCCACCAGCCTGGAACCGCTTCGCGCTTCGACGCAATCCACGACAACCAGAGCATCGCAGCGACCGTCATCCATGCGGGCGCGTGGGAGTAGAGCGGCGTGATCAGGCTGTAGTAGAGAGCAGGCGTGCCCAGCCACGCCATGAGCGTCGCCGGAAGGGCAGCCTGCGGATCCACCAGTTCGGTGAGTACTCGCCGGGTCAATTCGGCAGCGAGACCGACGAGGAGAATCGACCATACGGCGGTCGCCAGGACGGCAATGCGGCCGTACCCGAACAGGGAATTCGAGGAAAGGCCGGCGGCCGTTTCGAGGCCAACACCAACGACATACCCCGGCAGCCACATGATTGCGGGCGCAATCGGGAACGGGTTGCGCGCACGGCCGTCGCTCGTCCGGCCAAACGGATACTCGCCGTCACCTTCAGGCTGCAGCACGGCAAACTGGTTCCGCAGGTCGAGATCGCGATCGACGACGAGGGAAGGCAGGTAGACGAAGTACGATTTTGCGTCGCCCTGCAGAAACGACTCGTCAGGTCCCGTCGTCAACTGGACGCCGGTGACGTAGGTGAGTGCCAGCGCGAGCGCCAGAACGCCGATTGCCAGCATCTGCCGGCCCTCGCCACCCCACGCAGGGCCAGGCCGGTCAGCAGGCGGCATGGGCGTGAGGGGCACGCGGATACTCTAATATGGCCTGTAGCCGTAGCCTGTGGCCCGAAGCCTGAAGCCTGTAGCCCGAAGCCTGTAGCCCTGCTTTGAAGACAGCCAGTCACGAACAGCCAGTCGTCCTGATGTCGAACGTTCGCGCGCCCCGCGTGTCGCCGATCGTCGTGCTGGGACTACTGTTTCTGATCTCCCTGCCGGCGGTGACGCTGCGTCTCTACGCGTCCGACGAGATCGAGTACTTCGCGTATCTTCGATCGATGTGGTTCGATCGCGACCTGTCCTTCGACAACGATTACCGTTACTTCTACGACCGCGGCATCCCGCGAGGATCCAGGCCGGGTGAGGACGGCGAAGGGTCCAACGGCGGCGACTTCCACAAGACGTTCCTGGACACGACCACGGAAACGGGTCTCCGCATCAATTTTGCCCCGGTGGGGACGGCCATTCTCTGGGCGCCGTTCTATGCCGTCGCCGACATCGGTGTGCGTGTGGCGAGAGCCATGGGCAGCGACGTCGCAGCCGACGGCTTTTCACGACCATATCTTGCCGCCGTCGCGTACGCATCGGCGGTCTACGGGTTTCTCGCACTCCTGCTTGCGGCCACAGCAATCCGACGTTTGCTGGGCAGCGCCGACTGGTCGCTTGTGGCGGTCTGGCTGGGCACGCCCCTGGTTTTCTACATGTACGTCGCGCCAGGCTTCTCACACGCCGCCTCGGCCTTTGCCGTCGCGGCGTTCGTCGTCACGTGGTTGCGCATCCGCGAGACCTGGTCGTGGCGCGGCATCGCCTTGCTCGGCGCGCTCGCAGGGCTGATGGCGATGGTGCGGGAACAGGACGCTTTCATCGCTGTCGGTCCCGCCCTCGACTACGTTGTATATGCGTTCCAGAGCGCCCGTCGTGGAACGCGCCGGTTGGCGATGTCTGTTGCGGGGGCTGCGATCGGCGTCGCCACGGCCGCCGCCTGTTTCATCCCTCAGCTGCTGACGTACCGCACTTTGTACGGCCGCTTCGGGCCGTCGCCTCTCGTTTCAGGAAAAATGGACTGGACGGCGCCGCACCTGTGGGATGTGCTTGCGTCGCTCGAGTACGGCTTCTTTTTCTGGACGCCGCTCGCGCTGCCGGCGCTCGCGGGCCTGGTTGTACTCGCAGCGGGGCTGGTTCCGGAGGATCGTCACCCCGGACGTCCCAGGCAGCAGCTTGTCTGGATTGGCCTTCTTTGCTTGCTGATGGTCTTCAGCCAGATCTATGTCTCCGGGAGTGTCAGCAGCTGGACCGGGAGCACCTTTGGGCAGCGCCGGCTGGTTGGCCTCACGGTGTTTCTCGCGATCGGCCTTGCGTCGCTCTTTCGTTTACTGGGCCCGAGGTGGGCGCGGTCGGCCGTTGTCGGGCTGGTGGTGCTCTGTACGTGGTGGAACTTGGGGCTCGTCGCCCAGTTCGGCACTAACCTGATGAATCGACAGCGCCTCGAGCTCGCGGTCAACACCTACCACAACTTCGTGACGATTCCCCGCATGGCGCCTGAGCTCGCCTACCGGTACTTCTTCAATCGCGAGTCCTTCTATCGCGCGAGCCGGCCGGCCGCTCCGTGAAGGAGCGCCAGCGACTCTCCGGATGAGAATCCTCTACGCCGCGATCGACCAGATGGTCCCTGGCTCGCACGGCGGCGCAGTGCACGTGACGTCGGTTGCCGAGGGCCTGGCCGCACGCGGCCACGAAGTCCATGCGCTGGTGACTCGACCTTCCGGGCGCAACGACTCGAACGAAGGGGTTCACTGGCACGCGATGGCTCCGGCACTGGGGCTGCGTCAGCTTCGTGCGCTCCGTGCTGGTGCCGTGACGCGCCTGGCGGACGAGATCAAGCCGGACGTGATCATGGAGAGGTACTACAACTTCGGCGGCGAAGGGATCCTTGCTGCGAGGCGTCTCGGGATCTTCAGCGTGCTCGAAGTCAATGCGCCTGTCATCGACTACGCGGGCTCGCCCAAGGCACTGCTCGACCGGGCCCTCCTGATTCAGCCGATGCGCCGCTGGCGCGAGTGGCAGTGCTCGACCGCAGACCTCATCGTCACGCCAAGCCCGAAGATCATTCCGCCGCAGGTGCCGGCTTCAAGGATCCTTCAAGCGGAGTGGGGAGCCGATACCGTTCGCTTTCATCCTGGTGCGGGCACACGCGACGAGGAGAGCAGGGACACGGTTGCAGTGTTCGTCGGAGCTTTTCGAAAGTGGCACGGCGCGATTCATCTGGTCGAAGCAATCAAGCGCCTTCGGGAGCGCGGACGGCGCGACATCAGGGCGCTGTTCGTGGGCGATGGACCCGAATTACCAGCGGCACGACGCGCGGCCGAAGGTCTCGACGGCGTCCGGTTCGTGGGCGCGTTGCCTCACGAACGCGTGCCCCAGGCGCTCGCCGAATCGCACATCGGCGTGGCTCCCTTCGACGTCGCCGAGCATCCGCCGCTCGCGACCGATTTCTACTGGTCGCCGCTCAAGGTCTTCGAGTACATGGCGTCGGGCCTTCCCGTGGCAGCGCCGCGGATCCCGCGCCTCGAGTCGATCGTCCGCGACGGGCAGGAGGGTGTGCTGTATGACGCTTCCGCTCCGCTCGGACTGGCAGCCGCGATCGAACAACTCGCCGATCCGACCCTGAGGGGTCGACTCGGACAGGCAGCGCGCGATCGCGTCGTCGAACACTTCAGCTGGGCGAGACACTGCGAGCAGCTCGATCGCGCCATTCAGAGCGCGCGCGGGCACCAGGTAGCCTGATGCGCGTCCTCATCGCAACCGACGCCTTCCCCCCGGTGTGCGGTGGCAGCGGCTGGAGCACCTACGAGCTTGCTCGTGGCCTGCGCGCTCGAGGACATTACGTCGGCATCGTCCAGCCGCAGACTCGAGCCGGAGAGCAACTGCCTTCCTACGATGGGTTCGAGCCGCTGGCTTTCCCTGCGACTGCTCCCAGTGTTCCTTTCGTCCGGAACTACGTCCGGAACGAGCGGCTCTACGCACGGCTGACCCCCTTCCTCGCCGATCTCATCCGGCGCGACAGGTTCGATGTCGTCCATGGCCAGCATCTCCTGACGTGCCTTCCAGCGACCCGCGCCGCGCGCCTGGCAGGCATCCCGTCGGTGTGCACTATCCGCGACTACTGGCCCATCTGCTACTGGAGCGACCTGCTCCAGGATGTGCCGACTGCGACGCTGTGCCCGGGCTGCTCCGCGTCCGCGATGACCAGGTGCATCCCTTCCCACGCGGGCAGTGCCTGGCCTCTGGCGCTCCCGTGGATCCCGTACATGCGGTCCAACCTGGAGATGAAGCAGCGCGATCTCTCTGCTGCCGACGCCGTCGTCGCAGTCAGTCACAGCGTGGCCTCGGATCTGAGGAGCCGCTCTGGCGCGCTGTCTGCTGCACGCATCGAGGTGATTCCAAACGGCGTGGATATCGCGCGCACACGGTCAGCTGTCACGAGCTCGTCGCGCCCTCTCGCCGAGCCCTACGCGCTGTTTGTCGGGAAGGTTGCCCACAACAAGGGGATCGGCAGTCTCGTCGAGGTCCTTCAATTGTCGCGTCTCTCCATGCCGCTCGTCGTCGTGGGAGAGGGACCGGAACAGGAGTGGTTGTCCAGAACCGCGGCCGCTGCGAACGTGGACGTGCGCCTCGTCGGCTGGCAGGACCGTGACGCCGTGTTTCGATGGATGCACCACTCCTGCCTTATGATCTTTCCGTCGGGCTGGCGGGAGCCGCTGAGTCGCGTTCTCATCGAGGCAACTGCACTGGGTGTGCCCGTCGCGGCGCTGAACACAGGCGGTACCGCC
The DNA here is from genome assembly GCA_050250175.1 of Vicinamibacterales bacterium. Lineage (GTDB taxonomy): Bacteria > Acidobacteriota > Vicinamibacteria > Vicinamibacterales > CAVVIG01 > JBFWPD01. Next base: position 1,427 of record JBFWPD010000004.1, on the reverse strand, counting down.
GATATCGTGGTCGACGGCACCACGGGACTCCTTGCCCGAACAGCCTCGGATCTGTCTGCTGCCGTCGCCCGGCTCGCGTCCGATGCGGAGCTCCGGCGTCGCCTGGGCGACGCGGCTGCCGCGCACGCGTCCGCGGAGTTCGACCTGCCGATCGTGGTGAATCGAATGGAACGGCTCTACGACGACGTGCGAGCGGTGCGGGGATCGCGGAAAGGCGCCTGACGTGCCTTCCACCGTGCGTGGCCGCGCTCTCGTTTCGGCGGGTCTTCTCGCCGCCTGGCTCGCATTCGCCCTGGGGGTCGTCCCGCCAATCATTACGACCGCGTACAACCAGGAGAGTCTGCCTCTCTTCAACAGCCTGATCATCGGCCGCAGCTCTCACCCGCTCTCGGAGTATCTCCAGTACTGGCGCAACGTGACGCTGCTCGGCGCATTGTGGTGCGCAGGCTTGTGGGCGATCGCTCCCCTCTACCGGTGGATGACGAGCCCGCATGTCTTCGATCGTGCTGTTGGCTCTGCGACGCCTGGTACGCTTGGAGCAATCCGCGCGTTGGTGTGTGGAACGCTCCTGGTGATGACGCTCTGGGAGGATCTGGCGAGCAGCGCGCTCCTGCCCCGAAGCATGCCTCAACCCAAAGGCGTGCTCCACCTGCTGCATGCGTTACCGATCGGTTTCGATCGCTTCCTGGCCAGCGCGAACGCGCTCTGGACGCTCGAGCATCTCACCGCGGTCCTGCTCGCGCTTGGCGTCGCCGGACTGGGAACGCGCATCGTGCTCCCTGCGGCCGCGGTCTGCTATCTCGTGCTGGCGGGCATCCTGCGGGAATATTCGTGGTTCTACCACACGGGCCTGATCCCGCTCTACGTGCTCGTGGCGCTTTGTTTCACGCGGTGCGGAGACGGATGGTCGTTCGATCGGATCCTGCGAATCGCACGCGGGCTGCCCGTGCCGGCTGCCGGCGTGGCCCAGCCCGTCTATGGTTGGGGACGCTATCTGGTGTGGGTCACGATCGCCATTCCCTGCGTCGCTGCAGCGCTGAGCAAGCTGTACTACGGTGGGGTCGGCTGGTTCCACCCCGACAACATGCTCGCGACGCTGCTGCGCACGACGCTCGGCCCGATGGAGTTCGAGTTCGAAGCGTCACTCCTGCTCGTCGAGGCGCCGGCGTTCGTGCTGGTGGTGCTGGCGATCGTCCGGTTGTTCAGTGAGTTGCTGTTTGGCCTCGTGCTTGTCTCGCCGGTGGCCAGACGCCTGCTTCCTCTGGCCCTTCTGGCGACGCACGTGGGCATCTTCGTCCTGCAGAACATCCTCTTCATCGATCTCATCCTGCTCCAGGCGGTCTTTTACGACTTCACTCCCGCGCGGCGATGGGCCGGCGCATGGATTCGCAGCCGCCAGGGTCGGCTGGAAGTCATCTTCGACGGCC
>JBFWPD010000003.1:0-26063 GCA_050250175.1 Vicinamibacterales bacterium | reverse complement strand
GTGTGGGGGGGTGTGGGGGGGGTTGGGGCTGTTTGGGGGGGTGGGGCCGGGGGGGGGGGAGGCCTCACACCTACCAGGCCCACCCGGCCTACCAGCCCCACCCGCCCTACCTGCCTTGAGTGAGCGGCACTTCCTGGACGGCCTCGAGGTCGACCAGCGACTTGTTGTAGTCGGAGATCGCTCTGACCTCGTTCGTGCGCGCCTGGGCCAGGTCGCGCTGTGCCTGGAAGACGAAGAAGCTGGTCTGGATACCGGCGGCGAACTTCTTCTCCTCGGCCTCCAGCCTGCGCTCGGCCAGCTCTCGTGCGGCACGCGCGGACGCCACTCGCTGTTCGTTGGTCTGGACCTGGCGGGCGGCATCCCGCACCTCCGTGGTGATCTGGAGCTGCAGGTTCGCCAGCTGCCGCTCGGCCTGCGACTGCTGAAGCCGTGCACGCGCCAGGTTGGCTTCGGACGTGCTCGTCCCGATGGGATAGCCGATCTGCAGCGCGAAGGTCCATGACGGATACGCGTTGCCGAAGATGTCCGAGATGACCGAGGCGAAGCTTTGCCGCGAGATGACCGTGCGGTCGGGAACCGCACCACCGACCGGAATGTCGGTCACCGGCGCGAGGCGCGAGCCGCCGATCCCGATCGCGTTGTAGCTGGCCTGCGCGATGACATCGGGAAGGGACTGATTCTGCAGATAGCGGATCGTCACGTCGTTCTGCTGCAGTCCGTTGCGCGCCTGACGGATGTCCGAGCGGTTCTCAATCGCGCGCTGGACCGCGCCGTTCACGTCCACCGCCTGCTCGACAAAGGGCGCGAAATCGGTCGGCTCGATCGACAGCGTCCAGAAGTCAGGCGAGGCCGGATCGTAGATCAGCGCCCGCAGGCGATCCTCCGCCTGCCGGATCGCCGCTTCCGCGACGATGACCGCCTCCTGGTTGCGAGCCACCTCGGACTGGGCTTCGACGATGTCAATCGGCGCCATCGTTCCGACCTGCACGCGGCGCTCATTGTCGGCGAGCAGCCGTTCGGCAAGCTGGAGCGACTGACGCTGGGCCGCCATGTTGTTCATGGCGAACGAGAGATCCCAGTATGCGTTCTTCACATTGCGAACGGTCTGCGTGATCGTCGCCTGCAGATTGACGTCTGCGCTCTCCCGTACTCGTTCAGCGATCTCCACACGCTGCCGGACGTCGTCGATCCGGAAGTTCCGGAGCAGGGGCTGGGCAACGTTGAACGAGATGTTCGAGCGAAGCTGCGGATTGAAGGTGTTGAAGAAGTTCGTCGTCGTCGATCGCGTGTTGTTCCAGGAGATGTTGTAGTCGCCGCCGGTTGGCAGCAGCTGGCTGAGCCCGAAGGCTGAGTCGAACTGCCTGTTCGTGACCTTGTCCTGACCGCCGGCGAAGGTATTGGTCGCAGGATTGTCGGTGGAGGAGTTGCCGAGACTGGATGAAAAGAGTGGTGCCCAGGACGCGCGGCTCTGCGCGATCGCCAGGTCCTCAATCTGCGGGCTGAGCTGCTCGATCTGGATGCCCAGATTCTGCTCGAGCGCCAGGCTCACGGCGTCGTCCACCGACAGCCGACGTACATCGCTCGACGCCGCTGGGGCCTGTGCCGCCTGGTCGAGAGATCGCGTCTGGGCAGTCGCCGGCGTGACGATGGTCGCCATCGAGGCAAGGAGCAGGGTACAGAGCGTCCACGAGCGGCGGGTAGTTGAGCGCATGAAAAAGATCTCCATCAGAAGCAGGGTAGGCCGACGTCGAGAGTAGACGTCGCTGCTGCCATTCCGGTTCTCGATGACCGATGTTACGTCGTCACGGGCAGGTATGCGAGAAGAGTGCCCACCCGGTCGCGCGAAGCGCTGCGATGAGATTGAGAACCGGGCGGCAGGACCGTTCACGAGCGGGACGCGAGTGTGCGGAGGCGGGACGTGGGTGCTGTGTGGGACGGTATACTATGTTTTTGAAACGCTTCGATTCCCGATAGAGGCCATGTCTTCCACCGACCAGTCGCAGTTTCTCGACCTGTTTCGGCGCTCAGGCGCGCTCCTCGAAGGGCATTTCCGTCTCTCGTCCGGACTCCACAGCACCGGATACCTGCAATGTGCGCTCGTGCTCCAGCACCCGGCACACGCCGAAGCGCTTGGTCGCGCCATCGCCGGGAAGGTAGCAGAGCTGCGGCCCACTGTTGTCCTGTCTCCTGCGCTTGGAGGCATCGTCATCGCCCACGAAGTCGGACGCGCTCTGGGCGTGCGCGCAATCTTCGCCGAACGGCAGGACGCGGCGCTCACGTTGCGCAGAGGGTTCATGCTCGAGGCGAGCGACCGCGTGCTCGTCGTCGAAGACGTGCTGACGACGGGCGGGTCGACGCGCGAGACGATGCAGGTCGCAATGGCATCAGGCGGACGCGTCGTCGGCGCCGCCGCGATAGTCGATCGCAGCGGTGGCACCGCATCGTTTGACGTCCCGTTTCACGCCCTGCTTCCGATGACGCTGCCGACCTTTCAGCCTGACGTATGTCCGTCGTGCGCGCAGGGTCTGCCGGTCATCAAGCCTGGCTCCAGGCCGATCGCGGTCTAGTCCAGAACCCCGGGCGCGGGCCGCGGTCCGGCGCGACATGCCGCACTTCAAGATCACCCTGGCCTACGACGGCAGCGAGTTCGTCGGCTGGCAGCGTCAGCCTGCCGGCACATCGGTCCAGGGTGTCGTCGAAGACGCACTCGCCGTTCTGGACGGCCGTCAGGTCAGCGCGATGGGTGCCAGCCGGACCGACGCCGGTGTGCATGCACTTGGCCAGGTGGCGGGTGTGACGCTCGAGCGCGACATCGACGGACCGGCGCTCGTCAGAGCGCTCAATGCACGTCTTCCGGCAGCCGTCCGCGTGATCGAGGCGATCGACGTCCCCCACACGTTTCACGCACGCTTCGACGCCTCCGCCAAGACATATCGCTACCGCATCTGGAATCACGAGGTCCTCGATCCGTTTGAACGATTCGGCGTGTGGCACGTTCCCGCGCCGCGGCTCGACCTCGACGCAATGGACACGGCCGCCAGGTTGTTCGAGGGCCGGCACGACTTCGTTGCCTTCCAGGCCACCGGCGCCGTGACGACTTCTACGGAACGAAGCGTCTTCTCGTCGAGGGTCCGCAACGTGCCCGCAAGGCTCGGCGGCCCCCGCGACGTGGTCGAGTACGAAGTGCGCGGAGACGGCTTCCTCCGTCACATGGTCAGGACGATGGTCGGAACGCTGATCGAGGTTGGGCGAGGCCGTCAGGAGGCGGCGTGGATATCCCGAGTGATCGCCGAGAAGGAGCGCGCCAATGCCGGCCGGACGGCCCCGGCTTGCGGCCTGTTTCTCGTCGCTGTGCACTATGAGTAGTACAATTTACTGTTTGCCGCGAAGGAACCTCAATGTCCCTTGAGCAGCTCCTGGCGTGGGTTGGCCCGGGATCGCCAGAGGAAGCGCTGGTTCGCCAGATCAATTTCGATCAGCTCCCCGCTCACGTCGCCATCATCATGGACGGCAACGGCCGCTGGGCGGCGCAGCGGCACCTGCCGCGCGTTGAAGGGCACCGGGCGGGTATCGAGTCGGTTCGTGATGCGGTCGAGACATCGGCGCGTGCCGGCATCGATGTGTTGACGCTCTACGCATTCTCGGTCGAGAACTGGAAGCGTCCGAAGGCGGAAGTCAACACGCTGATGCTCCTGCTCAAGCGCTACATCCGCCTCGAGCTGGGAACCATCAACCGAAACAACATCCGGTTCCGCGTGATTGGCCGGGTGGACGACCTCCCGGCCGATGTGCGGCGCGAGCTCGACTTCGGGATCGAGCAGACCGCATCCAATACCGGCATGCTGTTCAACATCGCTCTCAACTACGGGGGCCGGACCGAGATCGTGGATGCCGCCAGGCGCGCCATTGCCTCCGGGATCCAGCCCGATCAACTCAACGAGCAACGCTTTTCCGAGCTCCTCTACACAGCAGGCCAGCCGGACCCCGATCTGCTCATCCGCACGAGTGGCGAGATGCGCGTGAGCAACTTCCTGCTCTGGCAGATCGCCTACGCGGAGATCTGGGTGACCGAGACGTTGTGGCCCGATTTCAGGCGCGGCGATCTGCTCGAGGCGCTCGTGGCCTATCAGAAGCGCGATCGCCGGTACGGCGGGATCAAGAAGCCGCCGATCGCCCTCGGCGCGAAGTGATCTCCAGCGTGTCACGCCAGATGGGGCTGCCCCCCGGGAGACGAACGTGACGCGCGTTCTGAGTGGTGCGGCGATGCTCCTGCTCGCCGTCGGCGTCGTTGGCTACGCACCGCCGCTCGCGTTTCTGATCGCAGGTGAGGTGCTCCTGTTACTGGGGGCCTTCGAGCTCGGCCGCCTGACCGAGGCGCTGCGACTTGGCGTGCCGTTCTGGCCGTCCCTCGCCGTTGCTATTCTCGCGTGCGCGATGTTTTCGACAACTGTCGTGGCCGTGGATCTGCCGCTCGACGGAGTGCTCCTCGTCGGTCTGGCTGCGGTCGGTGTCTTTGCCTTGTCCGCCTGGCGGGGCGATCTGGCGTCCATGGGGACGGCCGCGAAGACATTGCTTCCCGCCGTGTACCTGGGGCTTCCCCTCGGAGCGCTCGTGGCAACACGCGAGCGGTACGGAGTGGCGGCGCTCTTCCTGCTCATGCTCACGGTGATCGTGAGCGACACGTCGCAGTACTACACAGGCCGGCTTCTCGGGCGCCGGCCCCTTGCGCCGGCGATCAGCCCTAAGAAAACGGTGGAAGGGGCGATCGGCGGCGTGGTGTTCGGCACGCTCTTCGTTGCTGTTGCCGGCGCGTGGTGGCTGCCTGAGATGTCGCGCCTGCTTCGCGTCATCCTCGGCCTTGCGGTCGTTGTTCTCGGTATCTGCGGAGACCTCTTCGAGTCGCTGCTCAAGCGGAGGGCGGGCGTGAAGGACAGCGCCAGCTGGATCCCCGGGCACGGCGGTGTGCTCGACCGGATCGATGCGCTGCTGTTCGCTGCACCCTTCTACTACGTGGTCCTCGCCTACGTCGGATCGGCCGATCAATGAAGCGGATCTCCATTCTCGGATCGACCGGCTCGATAGGGCAAAGCGCCCTGGCGGTCATCGACGCGCATGCGGACCGGCTCTCGGTCGTCGGTCTGGCCGCGGGGGAGAACGCCGAGGCGCTCGCGGGCCAGGTCGCCCGGTATCGTCCCCGCGTCGTCTCCATGGCGACGGCGGCCGCGGCTGCGCGTCTCCGCGAGCTGCAGTCCCTGAACGACGTCTCGATCGCACCGCCTGGCCCGGACGGCCTCGTCGCCGTCGCCTCTCATCCCGACGCCGACATCGTCCTGTGCGCGTCCTCGGGGACTGATGGTCTCGAGGCGGTGCTCGCCGCGATCGCACATGGGAAGACGATTGCGCTCGCGAACAAGGAAGTACTCGTGATGGCCGGCGGCATCGTGACCGACGCCGCCCGGCGCAAGGGCGTGGAGATCCTGCCGGTCGACAGCGAGCACAACGCGATTCATCAGTGCCTGGCGGGACGCAGCACGTCGGAGGTGAAGCGCCTTGTCCTCACCGCGTCGGGTGGTCCGTTCCGCGGACGACGAGGGCCCGAGCTGGAGTCGGTGTCGGCGGCCGACGCGCTCAGGCATCCCACGTGGCGCATGGGCCGGAAGATCACGATCGATTCGGCCACGCTCATGAACAAGGGGCTCGAAGTCATCGAGGCGCACTGGCTGTTCGGCGTCGACGCGTCCCAGATTGACGTCGTCGTCCATCCGCAGTCGGTCGTGCACTCGATGATCGAGCTCGTCGATGGATCCGTGATCGCGCAACTGGGCGTGACCGACATGCGTCTGCCCATCCAGTACGCGTTCTCGTATCCGGAGCGCTGGCCTGCGCCATTGCCGCCGCTCGACCTGAGAAGCGCGGGACGGCTCGATTTCGACGCGCCCGACCTGGATGCCTTCCCGTGCCTGCGCCTCGCCTATCAGGCGCTTCGCGCGGAGCGAAGCCTGCCTGTCGTCTTGAACGCAGCCAACGAGATAGCCGTGTCGATGTTTCTCGAGGGACAGCTGGGGTTCACACAAATTCCCAGAGTCATAGAGGGCGCGATGGACGCGCACCGTCCCGAGAACGTCGCCACTCTTGCAGAAGTTCGAGCCGTCGATCACTGGGCTCGTGAGTTTTCCCGGGGCCTCGCGCGCGGGGTACAATCGAAGGTCAAAGGGTGAGCTGGTGACGACCTTTCTGGCATTCGTTTTCGTACTCGGCGTCCTGGTGTTCGTCCACGAGTTGGGGCACTTTCTTGCCGCCAAGCGCGTCGGCGTCAAGGTCCTGAAGTTCCAGCTCGGCTTCAATCCCACTATTTTCAGCTTCCGGCGCGGTGACACCGAGTACGGCATCGGTGCGTTGCCCCTTGGCGGCTACGTCAAGATGGCCGGGGAGAACCCGGACGATGCCCGCACCGGGAGCAGCGATGAGTTTCTCTCGAAGTCGAAATGGGAGCGGTTCCAGATTCTGATCATGGGACCGGCGATGAACCTGCTGCTGGCCTTTCTCTTGACGGCGCTCGTCCTGTACCAGGGCGCCCGCGTTCCGGTTTTCGAGGATGAGCCGCCGGTCGTCGGTTCAATTCAGGAAGACACCCCCGCTGCCGGCGTGGACATTCAGCCCGGAGACCTGATCGTGGCGGTCGCAGGGAACCGCGTCGATACCTGGGAGGACTTCTTCATTGCCATCGGGTCGCGTCCGAATCGGGAGCTCGACATTGAATTGCTGCGGAACGGTCAACCGCTGACGCGGCGCGTCACTCCGGAAACCGAGCCCGACGATCGGTTCGAAGTCGGAAGTGTGGGGGTGCTGCCCGATACCCATCCGTACATCGAATCGGTCATGGAGGGATCGCCGGCGCAGCAGGCGGGACTTCAGGCGAGCGACGTGATCACCGCGGTCAACGGCAAGCGGATGACGTTTCAGACAGAGCTCCGCGACGAAATTGCCGAGAATCCGGCTCAACCACTTTCGATCGAGCTCCTTCGCGATGGACAGCCGCTGCAGCTCACTGCGACGCCCCGCCAGGAAGGGGATCGTGGGGTTCTGGGAGTCTATATCTCCGACGAAGCGCGCCTGGTCGAACCCGGCGTGCTGGAAGCGATGGGGATGAGCTTTCAGCAGAACGTCGAATGGTCCCTCCTGATCGGCCGGACCATCATCAACCTCATCACCGGAGAGACGTCCGCCCGGCAGCTGATGGGACCGGTAGGCATCGCGCAGCTTTCCGGCGAGACGGCAAGCCTTGGCTGGGTATCGCTCTTCAGCTTCATGGGCATGCTCAGCCTGAACCTTGGCCTGATGAACCTGCTGCCCATTCCCGTCCTCGACGGGGGACACATCGCAATCATGGCCGTCGAGGGGATTGCCCGGCGAGACTTCAGCATCAGACTGAAGGAGAAGATGCTGCTGGCCGGCCTGGTTGTCCTGATGACTCTGATGGTTACGGTCATCTATAACGACCTCACCCGGATCGCGTGGATCGAGGGGTTGATGCCCTGGCGCTGAGCTGAGTCGGACGGCGCTGGCCTTGCACAAGTCCCGTCTGGAGGTTTCTTTGACGACCAACCGAATTATTCGAAGCGCGGCGCTGACGTTCGCCGCGCTCGCCGCGTCTGTCCAGCTGGCTGTGGCTCAAGTGGCGGTCACGCAGGCGGATATCCAGCGGCTGCAGGACCAGATCAACGACGTCTCCGAGGAGGTCGCGCAGGTGCGGGGACGCGACGCCTCGCTTGCGGAGGATCTGGAGACCGAGCTCGACGAAGCGCGGGACGAGACGATCTATCTCAGGGTCAAGCTGCGGAAGAACGAGCCCGTCACGCGGGCCGACTACGCCGACCTCCGCGATCGGATCGACGACATCAGGTTCCGTGCGCGCGACGGCAATGCGCCGGCTGCTGCGGCTCCGTCGTCCGCTCCTGCCTCACAGCCGGCCTCGACGACTGCGGCCGCCGCCGATGTGCCCGTCGGCACCGAGCTCGACGTCAGACTTCAGACGGCACTGAGCTCCGACACGGCGCAGGTAGAGGATCGCTTCGAAGCGACGACGGTCGTCGACCTCATCCGCGGCGAACGCGTGATCGTTCCAGCCGGGTCCGTCCTGCGTGGAGTCGTGAGCTCTGTCGATAGCGCAGGCCGCCTCGAGCGGAGGGGGAGCCTGACGCTGGCGTTCGATCGCATCACGATACGCGGTCAGGACTATCCGTTCCGCGCCACCGTCACCCAGGCGATCGAGAGCGAAGGAGTCCGCGGCGAGGCCGGCCGGATCGGCGCAGGCGCCGGTGTCGGCGCCATCATCGGCGGCATCCTCGGCGGCTTCCGTGGCGCGCTTGCCGGCATTCTCATCGGCGGCGGCGGAACGATTGCCGCGACCGAAGGCGAGGACGTGGAGCTCGAGCCTGGAACGGTCCTTCGAATCCGCGTTGATTCGCCGATTACGCTTCGCGCGCAGTAGCCGCGCTGAGCTCGGCCATGGCGGCGCGCGCCGCCGCAATCGTTCGATCGATATCCCGCTCGCTGTGAGCGGCCGACAGGAACCAGCCTTCGAACTGCGACGGCGGGGGGTAAATCCCCCGCCGCAGCATCCCCCGGAAAAACATGGCGTAGGTCTCGGTATCCGCGGTCGTTGCGGATGCGTAGTCACGTACGGGCTGCGCTGTGAAGAACGGCGTCAATACCGATCCGAACGCGTTGACCTGAAGAGGGATACCTGCGTCACGCGCCGCAGCGGCAAGGCCCGCTGCCAGCCGAGTGCCCAGGGCCGCAAGCCTTCGGTAGAGCGCGGGTTTGAGGCGATCGACACACCAGATTCCCGCTGTCATCGCGATCGGGTTTCCTGACAGCGTTCCCGCCTGATAAACGGGTCCCGCCGGCGCGACCAGATCCATGAGGTCCGAGCGGCCGCCATACGCGCCGACAGGCAGTCCGCCTCCGATGATCTTGCCCAGGCACGTGAGATCCGGACGCACCCCGAACACCTGCTGTGCGCCGCCAGGCGCCGCGCGAAACCCCGAGATCACCTCGTCGAAGATGAGGAGCGAGCCGTGAGACGAGCACAGGTCGCGCAGCCCCCGCAGGAATCCATCCGCTGGGGCCACGACCCCCATGTTGCCGGCAATGGGTTCGACGATGACGGCTGCGATGGCGTCGCGGTTCGCGTCGAAGAGCCGCTGCACCGACGAGAGATCGTTGTAGCTGGCGATAAGCGTCTCGGACGCGGTTGCCCTGGTGACACCCGGACTCGTCGGCACTCCGAGCGTCAGGGCGCCTGAACCTGCCTTCACGAGGAAGCCGTCGGCGTGACCGTGATAGCAGCCTTCGAACTTGATGATCCGATCGCGACTGGTCGCAGCCCGCGCGACACGGACGGCGCTCATCGTCGCCTCGGTCCCAGAGCTCACGAACCGGACGCGCTCCATCGACGGCATCAGCCTCTTCACGCGTTCTGCCAGATCGACTTCAAGAGACGTCGGAGCACCGTAGCTGGTGCCGGCTCTCGCGGCTGCGGCCAGCGCCGGCGCAAGACCCTTCGGGGCATGGCCATGAATGAGCGGACCCCACGACATGACGTAGTCGATGTAGCTGTTTCCGTCGACGTCGATCAGTCGCGAGCCTTTGCCGCTGGAGATGAACAGGGGAGACCCGCCGACCGACTTGAACGCGCGGACCGGGCTGTCGACTCCCCCGGGCAGGAGTCGGTTCGCGCGTGAAAACAGACGGATCGATCGTGAAGTGCGCATCGGCGGAGATCCCCGGCTCCGGTCAGGCGAGGACGCGGGCGGCTTCGCGCGCGTAGTAGGTGATGATGATGTCGGCGCCGGCCCTGCGGATGGCCGTCAGCGTTTCCATCATGGCGCGCGGCTCGTCGATCCAGCCCTGGCGCGCCGCGGCCTTCAGCATCGAGTACTCGCCGCTGACCTGATACGCGGCTGTCGGATGACCGAAGGCTTCCTTCACCCGCGTGATGACGTCAAGGTACGGCAGGGCCGGCTTCACCATCACGATGTCCGCGCCCTCGTCGATGTCCTGCTCGACTTCGCGCAGCGCCTCGCGCACGTTGGCCGGATCCATCTGGTGCGACCGGCGGTCGCCGAACTGCGGCGCCGAATCGGCCGCTTCACGGAACGGTCCGTAGAAGGCGGAACAGTATTTCGCGGCGTAGGACATGATGATGGTCTGATCGAACCCGCGCTCGTCGAGCGCCTCGCGGATGGCTCCCACGCGGCCGTCCATCATGTCCGACGGCGCGACGATGTCGGCGCCCGCTTCGGCGTGAGAAACGGCTGCGCGCACCAGCTCTGCGACGCTCGGATCGTTGACGATCTCGTCGCCTGAAACGATCCCGCAGTGGCCATGATCCGTGTACTCGCAGAGGCACACGTCAGTGATGACGACCAGCTCCGGGCACGCGCGCTTGAGCGCCCGGACGGCTCGCTGTACCGGGGCCTGCGGATCGTGGGCCGCTGAACCCACGCTGTCCTTGTGTTCCGGCAGGCCGAACAGCAGGACACTTCGCACCCCGTCCTTCCGGGCTGCCTCTGCTTCGCGGACGGCCTCGTCCACGGAGAGATTGAAGACGCCCGGCATGGATGAGACTTCACGCCGGACACCCGAGCCTTCGCAGATGAACAGAGGCAGGACGAACATGTCCGGGGCGAGTCTCGTCTCCCGGACCATCGAGCGCAGGCCCTCGGACCGTCGAAGACGCCGGAGCCGGCGTGCCAGCGCCAGGGTTGCGAGTGCGTGAGTTTCGGGCATTTCTGGCTTCCGATCGCCCTCAGCGTTGCCGGTCGACGTACGCGGCGATGGCTCGCACGAGGGCAGGAACAGTGTACTCGCTCGGAACGATCGTCGCCTCGATGTGGTGGCTCGCGGCGGCTTCGGCCGTCACCGGTCCGATCACGGCGACCGCTGTCGCGTTGAGGAGATCGACGGCCGGGTCGTCCCCGAGCAGCCGCACCATGTTGTGCACCGCCGAGGCGCTCGTGAACGTGACGACATCCAGCTGTCGCTCGAGGAGCAGCTTGTAGACATCTGGTCCGCCGTCGCGCTCCGGATCGGTCGGCACGTTCCGATAGGCAACGACGTCGGTGACGCGCGCTCCCTGCCGCTTCAGTTCGGCGGCAATCACGTCACGTCCGATGTCCGCACGCGGAAGGAGCACCCGCAGACCCTGCAGATTGCCGTGCCTGGCAATCTCCCCGGTCACTGCTTCGCCGCGATACTCGGAAGGCTGTGCGTCCACTTTCAGGCTGTACCGCCCGAGGGCGGCGGCCGTCGCGGGACCGACGGCGCAGAGGCGCGCTCCGTGAAGGCTCCGGACATCCGCGTGGGACGTCATCAACCGTTCCATGAACGACGTCACGGCGTTGGCGCTCGCGAAGACAATCCAGTCGAAGGTTCCCGCGGCGCCGCAGGCGGCGTCGAGTGGTTCGAGATCCTCCGGCGGCGCGATCCGGATCATCGGCGCCTCGATCGTTTCGGCGCCCAGCGCCTCGAGCGGTTCGACGAGCTCAGGCGCCTGGTCACGAGGACGCGTGACGAGCACTCGTGTGCCGAAGAGGGGCTGCCGATCGGCCCAGCGCAAGTGCTCCTGGAATCCCGCGACGCGGCCCACGATGAGGATCGCGCCGCGCCGATCCGGCAGCGCATCCGCCGAAGCGGACAGCTCGCTCAACGAGAGCATCGTCGTCGACTGCGACGGCAGCGTGCCGTCGTAGATCAGCGCCGCGGAGTCGTCAGCCGAGCGTCCGTGCTCGATGAGTGAACGCGCGATTGTGTTGCCTTCACCGGGACCCGCGTAGCAGACGATTGTCCCGTCCAGCCGCGCGAGGCTCGACCAGTCCACGCGCGCGAGTGCTTCACCCTCGTCCTCGTGCCCGCGCAGGAACGTGACCGTCTCGCCGCCGCCCGGATAGGTGAGCGGGACGCCCGCATACGACGCGGCGCCCAACCCGACGGGAACACCCGGGACCACTTCGAACGAGATGCCCTGCTCATGCAGGAACAGCGCTTCCGGACCTCCACGATCGAAAAGAAACGGGTCGCCCCATTTGACGCGCGCGACGATTTTGCCTTCCCGCGCTTTCTCCGCCAGCAGGTAGCAAATGGCTTCCTGTTCGAAGGGCTGGGGCGCCGCCTGCCCGACGTCGATGCGCTCGGCGTCCCGCCGTGCATGGCGGAGCAGTCGTCCGTCGATACGGTGGTCGTACACGATGACGTCTGCAGCAGCGAGACAGCGGCGTCCACGCACCGTGATCAGTTCAGGATGACCCGGTCCGGCGCCGATCAGATAGACGCGCGTCATGGCTGCAGTCCTGCGACACTGCCCGGCACGCGTCGCGCTTCTTCGAGAATCGCGCCCGCGCCATCGTCGAGAAGCTGTCTGGCAACTCGGGCGCCGAGCGCTGCCGCCTCCGACGACGATCCGGTGTCGGTCGCGTGGAGCGCCCGCCCGCCATCCGGCGTTACGACGACGGCGACCAGCTTCAGGCCGTTGCCTGCCGTCGGCGACGCCAGTGCTCCGATCGGCGTCTGGCATCCTCCACCCAGCGCCTCGACCAGCGCCCGTTCTGCCGTCAGCGCCGCGCTGCTGGCGGAGTCGTTGATCTTCTCGACAATCCGTCGTGTCTTCTCGTCGTCGCTGCGGATCTGGACTGCAACGATCCCCTGCCCGGGCGAGGGCACACAGGCAGTCACGGGAAGGGCGAGAGAAATGCGCGAGGCAAAACCGAGTCGGTTGAGGCCGGCGGCTGCGAGCACGAGCGCATCGTGCGTTCCGGCATCCAGCTTGCCGAGTCTGGTGTCGAGGTTGCCGCGCACGGGCTCGAAGCGGGCGCCTGTGAAAAGCCGCGTGAGCTGAGAGACGCGACGAACACTGCTCGTGCCGATCCGGGGCTCCTGTCCGAGCGCAGCAACGAGATCCTGTACGCTCGTCACTGTCCTGGCTCTTGCTTGCGGCAACACGATCGCGTCGAGCGGATTCTCTCGAGGCAGCACGGCGGCAATGGCCAGGCCGTCAGGCTGCACAGCGGGCATGTCCTTGCTGCTGTGGACCGCGAGGTCGATCTCGCCTCGAATGAGCGCGTCTTCGATTTCCTTGACGAAGAGCCGCTTGCCCCCGACCTGCGAGAGCGGCGCCTCCTGCAGCTGATCGCCGCTGGTGCGGACGATCTCCAGACGGCACGGCGGACCGCCTGACGCAGCGATCGCAGCAGCGACTGCGCGCGCCTGCCACAGCGCCAGCTGACTGCCGCGCGTACCGAGCCTGAGCTCGCTGGAGGACGACACGGTGCCGGTCAGCGCGGGCCGGTCCTTCGCCGCGGGAAGGGCTCCACTCGACGGGGCGAAGACGTGCCGGACGCGGCGTCCGAGGAAGCGTCGGCCTGTTCGCCGCTCGACTGGAGGTTGAAGAGGCGAGTCAGTGCGTCGGTGTATTGCCCGAGCGCGTCTGCGTCCTGCAGCCCTTTGAGCCTCTCGGTGGGCGTCAGGAGCAGCTTCTCGACGATGAGTCGGGTGACTTCGTCGACGCGCTCGCGGCCTTCCGGTCCCAGGCTCGCGAGCTTGAAGTCGAGGCGATCGAGCTCCGATTGACGGATCGCTTCGAAGCGCTGACGAAGGGCGACGACGGTGGGAATGGCTCCCCGGGATCGGAGCCACGCCGCGAACCGGTCGACCTCTTCGATGACGATGCTCTCTGCCTGGGCAATCTCGCTCGCGCGGCGCGCCAGGTTCTCCTGCACGGCGGCCTGCAGATCGTCGATGTTGTAGAGAAAGACCTGCTCGATCTCGCCCGCGCTGGCTTCGACGTCGCGAGGCACCGCGATGTCTATGACGAAGAGCGGTCTGTTCCGCCGCGTCCTCATCACAGTGTCGAGTTGGGCGCGCGAGACGATCGGGCTGGCGGCGCCAGTCGCGGTGATCACGATGTCGCTGGCTCCCAGAGCAGCGTTGAGCTCGTCCCAGGGAGCGGCGAGCGCCCCACCGATGGCTTCCGCGGCCCGTGCGGCGTGTGCCATCGAGCGGCTGACGATGGTGATGCGATCCACGCCCTGGGATTTCATGTGGCGTGCTGTCAGCTTGCCCATCTCCCCGGCGCCGATGACGAGGACGCTTCGGCCCTTGAGCTCGCCGAAGATCTTGCGGGCGAGAGCGACGGCGGCAAAGCCCACGGACACTGCGCCCGATCCGAGCGCGGTCTCGGTCCGCACGCGCTTCCCGGCTCCGAACGACGCCTGGAAAAGACGATTCAGCACCGGCCCGGCGGTGTGCGCCGTCGTCGCCGCCGCGTGCGCTTCCTTCACCTGGCCGAGGATCTGGGGCTCGCCGATCACGAGCGAGTCGAGGCCCGACGCCACGCGGAACAGATGCCGGGCCACGTCGAGACCGGTCGCCTCGTACACGTGAGGCACGAGCGCGGCGCGTTCCACGCCGTGGAATCCCGTGACGAAATCGACCAGGTCGGTCCGCGCGCGCTCCAGATCGTCGCAGGCCGCGTAGACCTCTGACCGGTTGCACGTGGACAGCACGACCGCTTCGAGCGCGGACGCACGGCCGCCGATGTCGGCGAGCGCCGCAGCAACGCCGCGCGCCTGGAAGTCGACGCGTTCGCGCAGCTCGATGGGCGCGGTCCGATGGCTGATTCCGATGAGGAGCAGGTGCACGGTCGTGGTCAGGCTCGTGAAATCAGAAGTTGTGACTCTCCGTCAGGAAGTAACTGATCGGAACGAAGTTGAGAAGGACGATCGCAAAGCCTACCGCAGACAAGTACGCCATGCGCCGTCCGCCCCAGCCGATTCTGCGTGCCGCGAACACCTCGAAGGAATACACCGCCCAGCACAGGAGTGCGACGAAGATCTTCGGATCGGCGAGGGACATGTTCTCGATGCGCGGTTCTACGGCGGCGTACGCGCGGACCTGCCCGGTCCATACGGCCCCGACCAGCAGGCCGAAGGTCAGGAACATCCAGCCGACGACGATCGCCCGGTGATTCATCGAGTCGAGGACCTGGAGCGACGGCAGCCGCGCATAGAAGAACCCGAGGTGCTTGGCCTTGATCTCCTTGAAGAGCAGCACGTATGTGATGCCGATCACACACGCCAGTGCGAAGCTCGCATATGCGAAGAGCAGCGACGAGACGTGCAGCCCGAAGAGCGGACCCTGGAGGACGTTGGGGATCTCCGTGCGTTCCTCCAGGCCGGGCCGCAGCGCGGGGATCGCCTGCAGCGCCACGAGCATCGGGAGGATGAACGTGCCCATCGCGCGCTCGCTGGTCGCGATCTCCGTGTAGAGATAGGCGATGGCCAGCAGCCAGACGAACGTGGAGATGGCGGACGTCGTGCCCGCAAACGGCACATGGCCCGTCTCCATCGTCTGCATGCCGATCATGAACGTGTGCGTGAGCACACCGGCCGCCAGCAGCGTCGTGGCCGTCAGGCCAACCGACGCGTCCCTCCGCCCGAAGTGCCAGGCGTAGGCACCCATGGCGGCGATGTAAAAGGCAAGTGGCGCGAGATTCATGACCCTGGCTGCGGCCGTGCTAGGAGGTCGGCGCGAAGTATCCCTGTTTGCTGCGGGCGGCGACGCCGGGCCTGTTCACCCGCACGATGACGCGGCGCCAGCTGCCATCGCGCCGTCCGTTCTTCGAGGTGTAGCCGATCGTGTACTGGCTCGACAGCTCGTCGGCGATCTGTGTGTAGATCGTGGCCAGCTCCGCAATGCCGTTCGGGAAGAACACGCGGCCGCCTGTTTCCTGCGACAGCTGCCGCAGGACGAACTCTGCTTCCTTGAATCCTCTCGACTGATTCGCGGCATCCTCCGAGCGCAGCCCGATCGCGTAGATCGACGTCTCTGACCGCTTCGCGAGGTCCAGGACCTCTTCGAAGGGCAGCAGGCTCGAGGTGTCTTCGCCGTCCGACAGCAGCACGATCGCCTGGCGGCGAATCTCGCTCACGTCGGTGGCGACGACGCGGCTGAGGTCCTTCAGCGCGATGTAGACCGCGTTGTACATCGCCGTCGAGCCGCCCGCGGACGTCTTGCGGATGGCCTGATCGAGCTCGTCCATGTTGTTCGTGAACGTCTGGAGGATCACGACCCGGCTGTCGAAATCGACGACCTCCGCCAGATCCTGCGCGCGCAGGCGCCGCGCGAATCCGATCGCGGCTTCCTGCGCCGTGGGCAGCCGCGCTTCCATGCTGGCGCTCGTGTCGATCAGCAGCGCAAGCGCGATCGGCAGGTTTTCGCGATTGAAATAGGTGACGTCCTGCAGGACTCCGTCTTCGAAGACCTGGAAATCCTCCTGCGAAAGCCCGGTGACGTAGCGCGAATCTTCAGTGACGGTGACCGTCAGCGAGACGAGATCGACGCCGGCTCTGAACGCCGGACTCTGCGGAGTCTGACCTGACTGTGCACCCGCCGTGACTGGCGGGAACTCCGTCAGCGCGACGAGTGCGCCGACGGCGATAGGCGTGCACAGACTCCGCCAGCCCGACGCCGGGGTCATCGCCGTTCCTGGGTATCGGACTCGAGCACCGCCCTGCCGCGAACGACCAGATCAGGCTTGGCCGAAGTGACCGTTGCGCGCTCTGGCGGGATGAGCGAGTCCGGCCGCGCATAGACGACGCGCTGTTCGCTCAGGAGCTCGGCCGCGAGCTGTTTCAGGCGATTGGGCAGGGCGTTGGCCGTCAGGAGCATGTCCAGCTGTCCGCCGTTCTCTACGGTGCCGCGCTGCAGGACCGTGCTGCGATCGGTGCCCATATTGCTGGGATTGCCAATCGTGATCGCGTGAAAGATCGCCCCTGCTTCGCCCAGTGGCTCCAGGACCTCGTCGAAGTGGCGCTGGCTGTACTCGGGGCCCTCGGTCGACAGTGCGATGATCACCGGGTGCGTGGCGCCGCGCCGTGAGATGCCGCGCGTGATCTCGAAGAGTGCGTCGAGGAGGAAGCTCGCCGAGGCGGGCTGGCCGAAGATGCGGTCCACGCCCTTCTGCAGTTCCGCGGGATCCGAGCTGAAGTCCGTGATGATCGTCGGGCGGGAGGCCAGGCCGACCAGCGCGATCTGGTGACGTCTGCCGCCGGGCGACGCGGCCAGCATGTCGGTGATGAAGCCCGAGATCGCCTGGCGATACTCGCGAATGTAGGGTTCGCCCGCGGTGCTGTCGTCCACGAGCAGCGCGATCTGCATCGGTTCGTCGGCGGGCACGATCCGCAGGATTTCCCGCGCAATGCCGTCCTCTCTTACGACCAGGTCGGAGGGCGAGATTGCCGGAATGGGCGCCCCCGACTTGTCGAGGACGCTGACGTACATGGCGCGCTGCTCGGTCTGCGCCTGGAGGGCGATTGAACCGAGCGCGGCGATGCCGATGACGACACAAGACACCGACGACAGGACTCGATTCCCCATGGCGGTCAGTATAGGTCTCGCTTCAGAAGCGGGTCAAGGATGGCGGCGTTCAGAAATCGTTTCTATTCTGTGAGTTGCGGAAGGTCGATGGACGGGTCGGCTTCCTTGACACCCCTCAGGTCGCGTGTTATAACCCAACCGCTTTTCAGCCACAGCAGATCCGACCCGTCGAGTCGTCCTCATGCTCTCTTCATACATTCCAATCGCCATCTTCGTCGTCGGCGCGACGGGCTTTGCGCTGTTCACGCTCGTGTTCACGAGCCTGATTCATCCGCGCAAGTACAATCAGGTCAAGCTCGAGCCGTACGAGTGCGGCATCGAGCCGGCGACCGACGCACGCGATCGCTACAGCATCCGCTACTACCTCATCGCGATGCTGTTCGTGATTTTCGACGTCGAGACGGTTTTCATGTTCCCCTGGGCGGTCATCTTCGACGATCTGGGGCTGTTCGGCCTGATCGAGATGATGGTGTTCATCTTCATTCTGCTCGTCGGCTTCTTCTACGCCTGGAAGAAGGGCGCGCTGGAATGGGCGTAGATGGCTGACGAGTCACCCAAGGCCCCCGAGACCCCTCCTCCGGCTCCGGCGCCTAAAGGCGAGACTGCGGCTCCTGCGCCAGCGGCTGGGGCGGCGCCGACGCCGCCCGCTGCAGCGGCGAAGCCCGCGCCAAAGCCTGCGGCAGAGCATCCGCCGAAGGCGGCCGCTGCCGTGGGACCGCCCGATCCGCCGCCGCCGGCCGACCAGGCCGTTCCGGGCTACGTCACGGCGCTCCAGGCCGCGCTGCCGGGTGCCGTCACGGCGCTCAGCTTCTGGGTTGGGGACTGGACCGTCATCGTGCCGGCCGATCAGGTCCGCATCGTCTCGGAGTACCTGCGCGACACTCCCGATGCGGCGTTCGACCTCTGTTCAGACCTGACCGCAACCGACTGGCCGCTCCGGCCCGAACGGTTCGACGTCGTCTACTGCCTCTATTCGACCCGTCATCGTCACAGGGTGCGGGTCAAGGCGCGGGCGGCGGATGGTCAGCCGGTGCCTTCCGTGACGCCAGTGTGGCCCGCCGCCAACTGGTTCGAGCGGGAGGTCTTCGACATGTTCGGCGTCAACTTCACCGGCCATCCGGACCGGCGGCGCATCCTGATGCCTGAAGACTGGCAGGGGTATCCGCAGCGCAAGGATTACCCGCTCGAGGGGCCCGGCGAGCTGTTGATGGAAAGCCCGATCGACTGGCTGAAGTTGAAGCAGGCGCGCGACGAAGCGGACATCGAGTGAATCCATGACTGTGCACCACGGCGCGATGTTCGACACCGACGAGCTCGTGATCAACATGGGCCCGCAGCACCCCAGCACCCACGGGGTGCTCAGGGTCGTGCTGCGGCTCGATGGCGAGAAGGTCGTCGATGCGGACATCGTCATCGGCTACCTCCACCGGGGCATCGAGAAGCTGAGCGAGAACCGCAACTGGACGCAGATCATCCTGCTCACCGACCGGATGGACTACGTCGCGGCGGCCACGAGCAACCTCGGGTACTGCGAGACGGTGGAGAAGCTGCTCTCGCTCGAAGTACCCCGGCGCGCCCGGTACATACGCACGATCCTCTGCGAGCTGCAGCGGATCGCCAGCCACTGTCTGTGGCTGGGTACTCACGCGATGGACATCGGCGCGATGACGGTGTTCCTGTACGCGTTCCGTGAGCGCGAGCTGATTCTCGACCTCTTCGAGGAGTATTGCGGCGCCCGGCTGACCTACAACTCGATGCGGATCGGCGGCATGCCTCAGGATCTGCCGCCCGGCTGGGTGAAGAAGGTGCTCGAGTTCTGCTCGATCATGGACATTAAGATCGACGAGTACGAGGAGCTCCTGACACACAACCGTATCTGGCTCGAGCGGACGAAGGGCATCGGCGTCATCGACGGCCCCGAGGCCGTGGCGATCGGATTGTGCGGCGCGGCGCTGCGGGGATCGGGCGTGCCGCGGGACGTCCGGAAGGACGAGCCGTACGCGGCCTACGGCGAGATGGACTTCGACGTCCCGCTTGGCACCGTGGGCGACACGTACGACCGATACCTCGTGAGAATCGAGGAGTTCCGGCAGTCGCTCCGGATCATCCGTCAGGCCGTCGAGGGGCTTCCGGAAGGACCGATCGTCGGCAAGGTGCCTCGCCTGATCAAGCCGCCCGCGGGCGAGACCTACCACGCGATCGAGTCGCCAAAGGGCGAGCTCGGCTACTTCTTCGTGAGCGACGGCAAATCGACCAATCCGTACCGCTTCCGCGTGCGGCCGCCGTCGTTCTGCAACCTCCAGGCGCTGCCCCGGCTGGTGCGCGGTCACCTGATTGCCGACGTCGTGGCGCTCATCGGCTCGATTGATATCGTGCTGGGTGAGGTCGATCGATGATCGACACCCTCGTCGTTCCTCTGCTGAAAATCCTGATCGTCCTCAACGCCACGCTCGTGGCGGTGAGCTACATGGTGCTTCTCGAGCGGAAGGTCATCGCCTGGGCGCAGTCGCGCCTCGGGCCGATGCGCGTTGGTCCCTACGGCATCCTTCAGCCGATCGCCGACGCCATCAAGCTGATGATCAAGGAAGACATCACGCCGACGCGTGCGGACAAGTGGGTGTTCACGGCGGCGCCGATCATCACAATGGTCCCGGCGCTGATTGTCTACGCCGTGATTCCTTTCGGGCCAGAAGTCAACCTGTTCGGCCGCGAGGTGGCGCTCTACATCACGGACATCAACGTCGGGCTGCTCTACATCGTGTCCGTGGCATCGGTCGGCGTGTACGGGATCATCCTCGCGGGCTACTCGTCGAACAGCAAGTACCCGCTGCTCGCCAGCCTGCGAGCCTCGGCGCAGCTCATCAGCTACGAAGTCGCCGTCACGCTCACGCTTGTCAGCGTCATCCTGGTCGCGGGCTCGCTGAGCATGGTCGAGATCGTGCGGTCGCAGGAGAGCGCCGGCGTCTGGTTCGTGTTCCTGCAGCCGGTGGCCTTCGTCATCTTCTTCATCGGCGGTCTCGCCGAGACGAACCGCGCGCCGTTCGACCTCCCGGAAGCCGAACAGGAGCTGACCGGCGGGTTCCACACTGAGTACAGCGGCATGCGGTTCGCGCTGTTCTTCCTGGCCGAGTACGCGAACATCATCGTCGTCTCCTCGGTGGCGACGACGCTGTTCCTCGGCGGGTGGCTGCGGCCGTTCCCGAACGTCGAGGCGCTGGCCTTCCTCGACATCATCCCGAGCTGGGTCTGGTTCCTGGCCAAGTCGTTCGTGTTCCTCTACATCTTCGTCTGGGTGCGCGCCACGCTGCCGCGCTACCGGTACGACCAGCTGATGCGTCTCGGCTGGAAGGTGCTCATTCCGCTGGCGATCGCCAATCTCGTGGTGACCGGCATCGTGAAGGTGATGTTCCTGTAATGGCCGAAGCCATCGCGTTCTACACGCTCGCGGCGTTCATTCTCGGGTTCGCCGTGCTGGTCGTCACGACCAGGAACACCGTGCACAGCGTGCTGTTCCTCGTGCTCGACTTCCTCTTCGTCGCCGGCCTGTACGTGCTGCTCGCCGCGGAGTTCGTCGCGGTCATCCAGGTGCTCGTCTACGCGGGCGGCATCGTCGTGCTGTATCTCTTCGTGGTCATGCTGGTGAACCTGAAGGGGCCGGTCGAGGCCTACATGGATCCGCACCGGCAGGGGCGGCTGGGATTCGCCCTCGCCATCGCGGTGCTCCTCGAGTTTGGCGCCATCGCCGCCTTCAGCTATGCGCGGCCGTCGCCTGCAGTCAGCTCCGCGGTGATCCCGGTGACGGGGAATACGCAGGAAGTCGGCTGGATGCTCTACACCAGCTACCTCATTCCCTTCGAGATCGCGTCGATGCTGCTGCTGGTCGCGATGATTGGCGCCATCGTGCTGGCGAAGCGGGAGCTCTGAGGCCGTCATGATCACTCCGACGCACTACATGTTCCTTTCGGCGGCGCTTTTCATGATTGGCGTCATCGGCGTGATGATGCGGCGCAACATCATCATCATCTTCATGTCGATCGAGCTGATTCTGAATGCCGTGAACATCAATCTCGTCGCGTATTCGAGCCAGCTGCAGAACGTTGTCGGACAGGTGTTCGCTCTCTTCGTGATTGCGGTGGCGGCGGCGGAAGCCGCGGTGGGTCTCGGCATCATCCTGGCCCTGTATCGCAACAAGGAGACCGTCAACATCGACGAGATGAATTTGATGCGATGGTAAAGGGGCTGGACAGGCAGGAAGGGCGGGACGGGCAGGAGAGGCTGGAGAAGCGCCGGCCCCTCCAGGCTATCCTGCCCATCCCGGCCCTCCTGCCTCTCTAAGATATGGAATACATCTGGCTCATCCCGCTTCTTCCCGGCATCGGTGCGGCCGTCAACGGCCTCGTCGGGATTCGTTCGTTCTCGCGCCAGATGGCGGGCATCGTCGCCTGCACGGCCATGGGCGCAGCCCTGCTGCTGTCGATTGTGGCGTTCTGGCAGCTGCTCGGCCTGCCGCTGGACCACCGGTACCATGACGTGGTCCTCGCCGACTGGATTCCGTCCATTCCGCTGCAGGTGAGCGATGGGTCCATCGGCGCCTTCCAGGCGTCGTGGGGATTCAGGCTCGATCCGCTGTCCGGGATGATGCTGCTGGTCGTCACCGGGATTGGCACGCTCATCCACGTGTACTCCACGGCGTACATGGCGGAGGAGCCGAGAGGCGGGTTCGCGCGCTTCTTCTGCTACCTGAATCTCTTCTGCTTCTTCATGTTGACCCTCGTGCTGGGCAACAACTTCCTGGTGATGTTCGTCGGCTGGGAAGGCGTGGGTCTCTGCTCGTACCTGTTGATTGGCTACTGGTACGAGAAGAAGAGCGCATCGGACGCAGGGAAGAAGGCATTCGTCACCAACCGCGTCGGCGACTGGGCCTTCGTGCTCGGGGTCTTCCTGATCTTCATGACCTTCGGCACGTTCGAGTTCCGGGCCATCCAGGACGCAGCCGCAACGATGCCGGTCGAGACGAGCTTCGGCGTGCTCTCCGCCATCTGTCTTCTGCTGTTCATTGGCGCGACCGGCAAGAGCGCGCAGATCCCCCTCTATGTCTGGCTGCCGGACGCGATGGAAGGCCCGACGCCGGTCTCCGCGCTCATCCATGCGGCGACGATGGTGACCGCCGGCGTGTACATGGTGGGCCGCAACGCGGTGCTCTTCTCCCACGCGCCGATGGTGATGGAAATCGTCGCTGTCATCGGCATCCTGACGGCGCTGATGGCGGCGTCGATCGGCCTCGTGCAGTACGACATCAAGCGAGTCCTCGCCTATTCGACGGTGTCGCAGCTCGGGTACATGTTCGCGGCGATGGGGGTCGGGGCCTACGCGGCCGGCGCCTTCCATCTGATGACGCACGCGTTCTTCAAGGCGCTCCTCTTCCTTGGCAGCGGCTCGGTGATCCACGCGATGGCGGGCGAGCAGGACATGCGTCGGATGGGCGGGCTCAAGAAGTACCTGCCGGTCACGTTCGCGACCATGCTCATCGGGACGCTGGCGATCGCGGGCATCCCGCCGTTGTCCGGGTTCTTCAGCAAGGACGAGATCCTCTACCGCGCCTTCCTGGGGAACAAGTTCGTCTGGACGCTCGCGGTGATCACGGCGTTGATGACGGCGTTCTACATGTTCCGCCTCATGTCGATGACCTTCTGGGGCGGTTATCGCGGACCGGCATGGGAGGCGGCGGGCCACGGGCACGGCCATGGCGGTCACGACGCGCATGGGCATGATGCGCACGACCAGGACGCGCATGGCCACGGAGCTGCCCACGACGACCATGGTGGCGGCGGGCACGGTCACGGACCGTGGCACGGTCCGCACGAATCACCCACGCCGATGACGTTCCCGCTGATGGCGCTCGCGGTCGGCGCGATCGTCGCGGGTTTCTTCGGCGTGCCCGCTGCCCTGGGCGGCGGCAACGCCATCGAGCACTTCCTGGAGCCGAGCTTCACCGCGACCGGTGCAGACGCGTCCGTTCAGCCCGCACCGTCGGCGGTGACGATCATGGCCCAGGCGACCGCGGAGCCTGCTGCGCCGGAGGCGGTGGAGGAACACGCCGCCGAAGGGGCGAACGGCGAGGTCGCGCACCTGTCCCACACGGCCGAACTGGGCCTGATGGCGTTCTCGGTGATGGTCGCGCTGATCGGGATCGGCCTGGCCTGGAAGTTCTACGTGACCAATCCGGAGATCTCGGAGCGGCTCGCCGAACAGTACTCGGGTCCGCACAAGTTGCTGACGAACAAGTACTACGTCGACGAGCTCTACGACGCGACCATCGTGTCCGGGACGATGGGCAGCGGCAGAGGATTGTGGACGTTCGACCGGAACGTCGTCGATGGTGCGGTCAACGGAACCGGCTGGCTGACCAGGATCAGTGCATGGTTCTCGGGGCTCACCGACAAGCACGTGGTCGACGGCGTGGTCAATCTCGTCGGGTGGACGGCTCAGGAGTCCAGCTACTGGTTCCGGCGCTTCCAGACGGGCCTGGTGCAGAACTACGCCCTGCTGATGCTGTTCGGCGTGTTCGCGTTTGTGAGCGTGTACCTGTTCTTGCGCTAAGAGACTTATGAGCCACTACCTCTCTCTCATCCTGTTTACGCCGCTCGTCGGGTCGCTGCTGATCCTGTTCGTGAACAAGCAGAACGAGCACACGATCCGGCTGATCGCGAACGTCGTAGCATTGCTCGGCTTCCTCATCTCTGTGCCGCTGTGGTTCTGGTACAACCCGCAGAACCCGGACTTTCAGTTCGTCGAGCGGATGCAGTGGATCCCGTCGATTGGCGCCGAGTACTTCCTCGGCATCGACGGCTTCAGCTCGCTGCTGATTCTCCTGACGACGATGATGGGCTTCATCGCCGTGCTCTCGTCGTGGAACGCCATCCACGAGCGGACGAAGGAGTACTACATCTTCCTGCTCATGCTGCAGACGGGCATGCTCGGCGCGTTCATGGCGCTCGACTT
This sequence comes from Vicinamibacterales bacterium, assembly GCA_050250175.1. Lineage (GTDB taxonomy): Bacteria > Acidobacteriota > Vicinamibacteria > Vicinamibacterales > CAVVIG01 > JBFWPD01. The sequence continues at coordinate 1,625 of JBFWPD010000003.1, read as the reverse complement.
CCTGCTGTTCTTCCTGTTCTGGGAAGTGATGCTGGTGCCGATGTACTTCCTGATCGGCATCTGGGGCAGCGCGAATCGGCTGTATTCCGCGATCAAGTTCTTCCTCTACACCCTGGTCGGCAGCGTCGTCATGCTGCTGGGCATCCTCGCGCTCTACTTCTACAACCACAGCGTGACCGGGGTGTACACGTTCGACGTGACCCAGTTCCAGACGCTGAACCTGCCGTTCAACCTGCAGTGGTGGATCTTCCTGGCGTTCTTCCTCGGGTTCGCCATCAAGGTCCCGATGTTTCCGTTCCATACGTGGCTGCCCGACGCGCACACGGACGCTCCCACGGCAGGCTCGGTGATTCTGGCCGCCGTCCTGCTGAAGATGGGCACGTACGGATTCATCCGGTTCAGCCTGCCGATCCTGCCGGAGGCCACGCGCGCGTTCGTGCCGATGATGGTGACACTGTCGATCATCGGAATCGTCTACGGCGCGCTGGTGGCGCTCGCGCAGAAGGACTGGAAGCGGCTGGTCGCCTATTCCTCGGTCAGCCACATGGCCATGGTGATGCTGGGGATGTTCGCCCTGAACCCGGTCGGAATTACCGGCAGCATCCTGCAGCAGCTGAATCACGGCATCTCGACCGGCGCGCTCTTCCTTCTGGTCGGCGTGGTCTACGAGAGGCGTCACACTCGCGAGATCTCCGAGTACGGCGGCCTCTCGAAGGTGATGCCCGTCTATGCCGCGGTGTTCCTGCTGATGACGATGTCGTCCATCGGACTGCCGACCCTCAACGGGTTCATCGGTGAGATCCTGATCCTGCAGGGCATCTTCGTCACCAACAAGCTCTGGGCGGCGTTCGCGGCGAGCGGCATCGTGCTGGGCGCGGTCTACATGCTGTCGCTCTATCAGCGGACGATGTTCGGCAAGGTGGAGAACCCGAAGAACGAGGGCCTGCAGGATTTGAGTCTGCGCGAATTCGCGACCTTCGCGCCGCTCATCGTGCTGGCTGTCTGGATTGGTCTCTATCCGAAGCCGTTCCTCGATCGACTCGACACCTCGGTTCAGCGCGTGGTGGCGCGAGTGAGTCCGCAGTACATGGAGAACCTGGCGGCGACGACCGCTGAGCCGTCCGAATCGCTGCAGGTCAGGGCCGGGGACGCACGGTAATGCCTCCAGGCATTTCGCTCAGCGATTTCTACTACATCCTGCCGGAGATTGTGCTCACGGCCGGCGCGCTCTTGGTGCTGGTCGCGGACGTCCTGCTTCCCAAGGGAAGTCGCGCGCTGGTGTGGCTGACCGTGGGCGTGCTTGCGGCGACCCTGCTGTCGCTCGCGCCGTTTGCACAGACCCAGGTCGAAGTCTCGAATGGCCTGCTGGCGGTCGATCGCTTCGCCTTCTTCTTCAAGATGGTCTTCCTGATCTCCGCCATCCTCACCGTGCTGATGTCGGTGCGGTACCTGGAGATCGAGGGTGCGAGTCCGGGTGAGTACTACTTCCTGATCCTCTGCTCGACGCTGGGCATGATGGTCATGGCCGGCGGCATCGACCTCATCGCGAGCTTCATCGGGCTCGAGACGATGGCAGTGTCGTTCTACATCCTGGCGGGTTTTATCAAGCCCAACCAGCGCTCGAA
>JBFWPD010000002.1:0-29349 GCA_050250175.1 Vicinamibacterales bacterium | reverse complement strand
TTGGCGTTGGTGCCGTACCCGAGCTGATTGATCGCGGTGCGCTTCCACGCCGGCAGCTGGAGGCCCGCATCGAGCTCGACGCCGCGGAGAACGGAGAACGGCAGCGTGAGCACGGCGAACTGATGGCGCCGGGTGACCGTCTGTGAGCCCTGCTTGAAGACGAGCTCGATGCGTCCGTCCGGAATCCTGCGCACCCTGGTGAGCTTCAATCCGAGCTCGACCGGCCGCGACAGCCTGGCGGCGAGTCCGGACGCGATCCCATCGTTGCCATCGACCAGGTGATATCGCTCGTCGGAGAAGACGCCGAACGGCATGAAGCGCGATCGGCGATCCGCTTTCACGAACAACAGCAGGTTGAGCGCGCTCTGCCGGTCCAGCCAGGAAGGTTCTGTGCGTCACACCAGCGGGCGATGCGCAGCGTTCGCGCGAGACGGGAAAACACATGCGTCCGGCTCATTGCGTGTCCTTTGAAGCCACGTGGGTGGCGGAGCGAGCGTGTGCTTCCCTGTTTCGAACGAAGTGAGGCTGGACTGCAGATGTAGGAGGACCTGGAGGACCCAGGACCCAGGACCTCAAGATGCTGAAAGGTGCTGAAATGACCTTCAGTGTGTGCTGAGAACCTTGAGGCCCGAAGGACCTCAAGGTCCCAATCCATCTATTTGACGACCGCTGCCACCCCGAGTTCGACGCCCTGATCGGTCCTTAACGTCACCTTGACCGTCTCGCCCGGCTTGAGGGCGCGCGTCAGGCCAGTCAGAGCCAGGTGTGGCCCCTTCGGATCCAGCGTCAGCGAACCGTACGCGGGGACCGAGATGAATTTGACCGGCGCCGGTGTGCCCTTGCTGCCGTCGCGAAGTTCCACGCCACTCGCGATGTCGGTGGACGCCGACGTGAAATACACGATGTACATCCCGGTGTTCCGGATGGCGGCCGTGGCCGTCGCCGTGTTCTGGCCCGCGGCGGGCGCTTGCACGACACCATCGGTTGCGCTCAGCTCCTGCTGTGCGGCGGCGTAGTTCGCGCCCGCGACGGTTCCAAGCAAGGCCATGACCGCAATTACGAATCTTCGAGCAACACGTTGCATAGGTCTCCTCGGAGTCAAATGTAGGCATTTTGGATCACGGGCGGCACCCGCGCGACAGGATTCTTGATCGCCTTCCCGCCCTCCGGCCCTCCCGCCCTTCGTGCCGTCCTGCCCTGCGTGGCTTCGCGGCCCGAATTGTGGAACACTTTGGCGGCATGGCGGCGTTCCTCCTGCGAAGGTTCGTCTACCTGGTCCTGCTCGTCGTGGTGTCGACGTCGGTCGCGTATGTCCTGGCCGCCACGCAGCTGAACCCGCGCGCCAGGTACGAGGGACGCAATCCTCCTCCGCCTTCCGAAGTCGTCGACTCGGTGCTCGACGCGATCAACATGAACGACAAGACCCCGCTCGTCGATCGCTTCGGGCGCTGGGCGGGCGGCGTGCTGCAGGGAGACCTCGGCCGGACCGTGGACAATACGCCGGTGAACGACGAGATCGGCCGGCGGATGTGGGTCAGCCTGCGGCTCCTGCTCTTCGGCGCGATCATCGGAACGGCGATGGGGGTGGCTGCCGGCGCGTACAGCGCGGTCAAGCAGCACAAGCCCGCCGATCAGCTGGTCACGATCTTCTCGTTCGTCACCCTTTCCGCTCCCGTCGTGGTCATCGCCGTGCTGTTCAAGAACGTCGGCATCGGCCTGAACGAGGCGCTCGGATTCACGGGCGACACAAAACTGCTCTACACCACCGGCGAAATCACTCCCGGACTGGCCTTCTGGTCCTGGGAAGGCCTGGTCGATCGGGCCGCGCATCTCGCGCTTCCCTCGCTCGTGCTGATCACGACGGCCATCGCGTTCTACGGACGCTATCAGCGGAACGCCATGCTCGACGTGCTCGGCAGCGACTTCCTTCGCACCGCGCAGGCGAAGGGGCTGCGGAGATCACAGGCGCTCGTCAGGCACGGCCTCCGGACCGCGCTCATCCCGATGGCGACGTTCTTTGCGTATCAGTTCGCGCTCCTGTTCGTCGGCGCGACGTTCACGGAGAAAATCTTCGGCTGGCACGGGATGGGTGAGTACTTCGTGGATTCCGTCACGAAGAACGACGTGAACTCGGTCGCCGCGGTGACCTTGTTCGTCGCCGTGCTGGTCCTCATCGCGGGCCTCCTGTCGGATCTGGCGTACGCCGCGCTCGACCCGCGCGTCCGCACCTAGCCAGGATGCCCACGCCTCCCGAGGTCAAGAGCGCAGCCATCCCGGCGATCGCCCAGCCTCAGGCGGTGATCGAACCAACCGTTATCGACGAAACGGTCTCGCGCTGGACGCTCGTGCGGCGCCGGCTCGTTCGAAAGCCGCAGGCCATCATCGGCCTTGCAGTAGTCGTTGTCCTGTTCGCGCTCGCCTACCTCAGTCCCTTCTTCGTGCGCTGGCAGTACAACGAGCTCGATACGTCTGCATTTCTATCGCCTCCCTCCGCCGAGCACTGGTTCGGGACGACCCAGAACGGCTTCGACATGTTCGCGCTGACGATGAGAGGCATGCAGAAGTCGCTGATCATCGGCCTGCTCGGCGCGCTGATCGCGACGGCGCTCGCGGCGGTCGTCGGCGCCTTTGCCGGCTACTTTGGCGGCAAGCTGAATACCTTCCTGCTGGTCCTCGTCGATCTGCTGCTGGTACTGCCCTCGTTCCTGATCATTGCCATCCTGTCGCCTGCGTTCCGCGGCCGGACCTGGCTGCTCTTCGTCGTGCTGCTGTCGATCTTCAGCTGGATGGTCACCTCGCGCATCGTGCGCGGCATGACGCTGTCGCTGAAGGAGCGCGAGTTCGTCCAGGCGGCAAAATTCATGGGCGTGCCCGGATGGCGGATCATCTTCCGCCACATCCTGCCGAACATGTCGTCGCTGCTCATCATCGACGCGACGGTCAACGTCAGCGCGCTGATCCTGGCCGAGGTGGGGCTCTCCTTCTTCGGCTTCGGCGTCCAGCCTCCCGACGTCTCCCTCGGCACACTCATCGGCAACTATGCCAATGCGGCACTGACCTACCCGTGGCAGTTCTACTTCCCCGCCGCGGCGCTGGTGGTGCTGGTCCTCTCGATCAATCTGGTGGGCGACGCCCTGCGTGACGCACTCGATCCGAACGCCGCTGGCCGGACCGCCTCTTGATCCCGGTGACTGACACGCGCCAGACGGACTCGCCCGTTCTCGACGTAGACAACCTCGGCGTCACCTTCAACAGCGAAGGCGGGGATGTGTCGGCGGTCCGCGGTGTCTCGTTCCAGGTGCATGCCGGCGAAGTGCTCGGCATCGTCGGCGAGTCGGGATCTGGCAAGTCGGTCTCGTCGCTCGCCGTGATGGGCCTGCTCCCCAGCAACGCGCGCGTCTCCGGATCGGTCCGCTTTCGTGATCGCGAGCTGATGGGACTGAGCGACCGGGAGCTCTCGGAGCTCCGCGGCCGCCGGATCTCGATGATCTTTCAGGATCCGCTCTCGGCCCTGACACCCGTCTATACCGTCGGCGATCAGATCGCCGAGACACTCATCATCCACGGACGCATGACCCGCGACGCCGCACACGCGCGGGCCGTCGAGCTGCTGACACTGGCCGGCATTCCGAATGCGGACCGCCGGGCCTCCGCGTTTCCGCACGAGTTCTCCGGCGGCATGCGCCAGCGCGTGATGATCGCGATGGCGATGGCGAACCAGCCCGACGTCATCATCGCCGACGAACCGACCACGGCGCTCGACGTCACGATCCAGGCCCAGATCCTCGACGTCCTGCGAACGGCCAAGGAAGTCACCGGCGCCGCCATCGTCCTCATCACCCACGATCTCGGCGTCGTCGCAGGATTCGCAGATCGAGTGGCCGTGATGTATGCGGGCAGAATCGTGGAGACCGGCGACGTAGACGACGTCTTCTACCAGCCGAGGATGCCCTACACGCTGGGTCTGCTCGGTTCGATTCCACGGCTCGATGTCGGCCGGCAGCAGAGACTGACGCCGATCGAGGGCGCTCCTCCGTCCCTCGTGACACTTCCTGCGGGTTGCCCGTTCGGACCGCGCTGTCCGCTGCGCATCCAGCAGTGCATCGACAGCGAGCCGCCGCTGCTTCCGGCTGATGGTGTCGAGACACCGCACCGGGCCGCGTGTCATCGCATCGACGAAGTCGCTTCGCGCCAGCACTCGGGGATCGATGTCTTTCCGGCCGCGGAGTCGCCGCTCCTGGCGCAGGCGGCGCCGGCGGGAGGCCCGCTCGAGACGGTGCTCGAAGTGCGCGATCTCGTGAAGCACTTCCCGCTGCTCAAAGGCATGCTGCGAAGGCGTGTCGGCACCGTCCACGCGGTGGACGGCGTCAGCTTCGCGATTCGCGCGAGAGAGACGCTCGGGCTGGTCGGCGAGTCGGGCTGCGGCAAGACGACGGCGATCATGGAGGTGCTGAATCTCGTCAAGCCGCAGTCGGGCACCATCGTCGTGCTGGGTCGCGACACCGCCACCCTGACGAGGGCGGATCGGTTTGCGATACGCAGGGACCTCCAGGTCGTCTTCCAGGACCCGCTTGCGTCGCTCGATCCCCGGCTGCCCATCGGCGACATCCTGGCAGAGCCGCTCGAGACGCATGGGGTGCCGGCGGCCGATCGGGCGCACAGGGTCCGCGAGCTGCTCACGCTGGTCGGCCTCCAGCCGGAGCATGCCAACCGGTATCCGCAGGCATTCTCGGGCGGCCAGCGCCAGCGCATCGGAATCGCGCGGGCGCTCGCGCTCGAGCCCAGGCTGCTGATCCTGGATGAGCCGGTATCGGCCCTCGACGTCTCGATCCGCGCCGGAGTGATCAACCTTCTCGAGGAGTTGCAGGCCGCCCTCGGACTTTCCTACCTTTTCGTCGCTCACGACCTGTCCGTCGTGCGTCATATCGCAGACCGTGTGGCCGTGATGTACTTGGGCCGCATTGCGGAGATTGGCGGTGTGGATGAGGTCTTCGATCGGCCGGCGCACCCCTATACGCAGGCGCTCCTTTCGGCTATTCCTCTCCCGGACCCGAAAAAGGAACGCCAGAGGCGTCGTATTGTGCTGCAGGGCGACCTGCCGAACCCGGCGGATCCGCCGTCAGGCTGCCGCTTCCGGACGCGGTGCCAGAAATTCGCGCTGGAGCTCAGCGATGAGGAGCGGGCGCTCTGCATCGGGCAGCAGCCGGCGCTCGTCGCGAGAACGGGCGCGGCAGACCATCTGGATGCGTGCCACTACGCACGCGCCGATTCGGTGATGTGAGGAGGAGACAGTGATGAAGCGCGCGTGGCGAACGTCGGCAGTTCCGCTGGTCGGGGCGATCCTGGCCGTTGGCACGATTGCCTGCGGCGGAGGCGACGACGCGCCCGCGGAGACGCCAGCCAGTGCTCCCCGGCCGGCGACGGAGAACCAGATCAAGCCACTGCCCCGCGATCAGGTGCAGGACGGCGGACGCCTCGTGTGGCCGATCAACGCGATGCCCGTCACCTACAACTACAACCACCTCGATGGACCTGACGGCGATGCCATCCACGTGATGTTCTCGTTGGTGCCGAGGTTCTATACCTTCGACGCAAGCAGCACGCCGATTTGGAACCCCGACTACCTTGCCTCCGAACCGACTCTCGTGACGGAGCCAAAGCAGGTCGTCACGTTCAACATCAACCCGAAGGCAGCGTGGTACGACGGCACACCCATCACGTGGGAGGACTTCTATTGGCAGTGGCAGGCAACGAATGGCACGAACCCCGCGTACCAGATCGCGTCGAGCAACGGCTACCGCGAGATCGAGGACGTCGCACGCGGCCGGGACGATCGCGAAGTCGTCGTGACCTTCAAGAACAGGTACGCGGACTGGCAGCCGATCTTCTATGGCGTGTATCCCGCATCGACGAACAAGTCGCCAGAGATCTTCAATGAAGGCTGGAAGAGCCGGCCGTTGACAACGGCCGGGCCGTTCAAAATTGATTCAATCGATCCAACGGCCCAGACGGTCACGCTGGTTCGTAATGAGAAATGGTGGGGAGATCCGGCCAAGCTGGACACGATCATCTTCAGAGCGATCGACGCGGATGCGCAGATCGATGCGCTGGCGAACGGCGAGGTCGATCTGATGGAGATCGGCCCCGAGGTCAACAAATACATGCGCGCGCAGTCGATCGCCGGCACCGAGATTCGCGTCGCAGGCGGCCCGAACTTCCGTCACATCACGCTCAACGGCAGCGGACCGATTCTCCAGGACGTTCGCGTCCGGCGCGCACTCGCGATGGCGATCGACCGCGCGGCCATCACGCGAGCGATGCTGGGGCCGCTCGGCATGGAAGCGGAACCGCTCGGCAATCACCTCTTCATGAGGAATCAGGCGGGCTACCAGGACAACTCCGGAGAGGTCGGCAGGTACGATCCGGATCGGGCGGCGCAGCTGCTCGACGAGGCCGGCTGGCGTCTCGAGGGCGGTGTCCGCCGCAAGGACAGCCGCGTCCTCGAAGTTACGACGGTGATTCCTACGGCCGTTGCCGTATCACGCCAGGAATCGGAACTCGTGCAGAACATGCTGGGCCAGATTGGCATCCGGCTGCAGATCAACACCGTTCCGAGCCCTGATTTCTTCGAGGAGTACGTCAGGCCCGGTCAGTTCGACCTTACGCATTTCTCGTGGATGGGCACACCATTTCCCATCAGCTCCAGCCAGTCTATCTATGCCAACCCGACCAAAGGCCCGGATGGACAGCTGATCGTCCAGCAGAACTACGCACGCGTCGGGTCGCCGGAGATCGACGCGCTGTACGCGCAAGCGAATAGCGAGCTCGATCGTCAGACCGCCATAGCAATCGCCAACAAGATCGACGCGCTCATCTGGCAGGAAGTGCACTCGCTCACGCTCTACCAGCGGCCTGACATGTGGGCCGTTAAAAGCAATCTCGCGAACGTAGGCGCCTTCGGGTTCGCCGATCTCTCCTACGAAAACATCGGCTGGGCCAAGCAGTAGAAGGACGGCGGAGCGCGACCGGGCACACCGGTCGCGCGTCACCCGCCAGCAACCGAGAACTCAGTCAGCTGTTGATCGCGCCGTTGACGCCGCCGGGAAAGAACGCGCCGCCCACCGCGAGCACCTGACTTGGCGTCCGGATCGTGCTCAGGCCCCAGTTGTCCACCTGGAAGAGCCGGCCGTTTGGCGACATCAACGGCGGCACGTCCATGTTGTCTACCTGCGGGACCGAAATCGCAGCGTCCGAGACGAGCAGACGCAGGACGCCTGCGTGCTGCGCTTCGGTCAGCGCGATCTGCGCCGCCGCGGTCAGGATCTGACGGCTGCCGATCGACGCCGCGGCTCCGCCGTACGCACTGACCCCGAGGTCCTCAAAGGCACGAGCGAGGGTGAGGAACTCGTTCTCGTTGGCGAAGCCGAGACCGAGAGCATCGAGATTGATCGCCGGCTTGGCGACCGCTGCCGACCCAAGGGCGTTGCGGAGAAACACGACGTGTGCCTGTTCGTCCGCGGCGATATGGGAGGCGACCGTCGCCGTCCTCTTCGAGAGCGTGACACGGGCGCCGCCAGTCGTCGGACCGGCCGTCCCCGTGCCGGTGACACCTATGCCGACGTCCTGCAGCCGCTGTCCCGTCGCGGCGACGGTGTAGAACTCTGCCTCGAGGTACTCGAGGTTGAGCGCAAAGTTCAGGATGTCCAGGTCCAGAGATGACTGCGCCAGCAGCGCCTTCCCTGCCAGCGTCGAGCCAGCTGCCGCGAGGAGTCCAGTTGCAATCGCTTTCGTACCGAACGACCGCCGGCTCATCCGGCCATCGGCGGCTTGCCCGAGCTCCCGTACTACTGACATGCGTCCCTCCACTGTTCATGAGACCTCGCAGGCGAGGTGCACGGGGAAAGCCCGTGCTACTTCGCTCTACGCGTCGAATCCGCTGGCGGATTCATGCGGTCGCGAGCTTGTCGAGGGACTGCGGTCAGGTGATCCATAATCTCGGCTGCCCATGAGAATCCTGAATGGTCTTGCCCTTTCGTTCGTATTCCTCCTCGGCTTCGGCCCGTTCGTGGCCGCCCAGCCTGCTCCCACACGAGGCATCGTCAACATCACCGACGACCTCTATCGCGCGCAGAACAACAACCACTACACGGTCTTCCTGGTGACGCCCGAAGGCATCATCATGAGCGACCCCATCAATCGCGACTTCTCCCGGTGGCTGAAAGCCGAGTTCGCCTCGCGCTTCAAGGTCCCTGTCCGCTATGTCGTGTACACGCATCGCGACTGGGACCATGCGTCGGGCGGTGTGGTGTTCGCCGACACGGCCGAGTTCGTCGGCCACCGCAACATGCTCACGGCGCTCGCGGCCCCGGCCGGCAATCCCCCGATGCCCGCAGAAGGCGCGAAGCTGGACGTCAACAGGAACGGCCTGCTCGAACGGTCGGAAGGGGCAGCGGCGCTCGGAGACCGGTTCGGCTTCTTCGACTTCAATCGCGACGACGTGGTGAGCAGCGCGGAGTTCGTGCGGGGGCCGATCGGCGATGTGCATCCGCCGACGATCACGTTCCTGGATCGCCATACCGTGACGCTGGGCGGAAAGAGTGTGACGAGCGTCCACCTCGGCACGGCGCACGCGGACGACAGCGCGGTCCTGCACTTCCCGGCCGAGCGTGCCGTGTTCAGCGCCGACATCCTCCAGATTCGGCGGCTGCCGGGGACGCTCCCGCCCACCGTGGGCGCCTGGATCGACGCGCTGACGACGATCACGAACCTCGATTTCGATCACGCCCTGACCGGCCATGCGCTCTCGGGCACGAAGCAGGACGCGCTCCAGTCGCTCGCCTACCTGCGGGACATCTCGAAGGGAGTCGCGGCGGGAGTCGCTGCGGGTCACGACCTCGCGCAGATTCAGAAGACGCTCACGCTCGATGCCTACAAGGGGTTCGAGCGATGGGACACCGTGCGCGAAGCGCACATTGCCGGCGTGTACGCCACCTACCAGGGAAGCGTCGCGGCCGAATAGCACGTTCTGATCCGGGCGTCAGCAGCGACTGCTGACGCCCGATCATTCGAACACCTTCCAGTCGCCGAACGCCAGCTCGCGGGCCGCGAACTGCCAGACGACCACGCGCTTCCCAGCCAGCCTCGCCGCACCCTCCCGCTGAAGCATCTCGCGCGTCGCGTAGGCGCCGTCCGCGTTCTGGACGATGCGATCGACCGGCCGCCTGAGCGCGAAGCTCAAATGCTCGACGAACCCGGCCGAATCGCCCCAGCCCATCGAGGCCAGCGAGTAGATGTTCGAGAAGCTGTCGCCGAGCACGAGAACGCCGGCGTCGCGACTCGATCGCCAGACCGTTCCGTCCGGCCCGACCACTCGCCTGATGAGCACCGTCTCCGGCGGATAGAGCTCCTGCGTTTCGGACAGGTCGAGCATCACCGCCGTATCGCCGGCGTTCACGATCTCCTGCTGTTCGATCGTGTAGCCCGGCGGGTCCTGCGCCGGGAGCGCGACGTTCGCGCTGATGAACGCCGCCAGTTCGCTGGCCGCGAGCTCCATGGCCTCGGGCCGCCAGTGCGTATCGGTCGCCAGATACTGGGGACCGGAACGGCGCGCCGCGAGAAGTCCAGCGCCTGGCTCGAACGTCAGGATGCCCTGACCGTCGAGCCACTGCACGAGCTCTCCATACGACGAGTTCTGGATAGCCTCGGCACCGGCATCGATAGAAGGAACGAGTTGTTCCGGATGGATGCCGGGCTTGACTGGTGTCGGCACGATCACCAGGACGGCTCCCAGCGCTTCGAGCTCCCGGTGGAACGCGAGAATCGCCGGGCGCGGATCGGGCTGCGGCAACGTCGTCAGCTCTGAGGCGGCTGCAACCCGTCGCCGCAAGACGTGATCCTCGAGGAAGCCCTGATTGGTGAGGTACTCGAGGTCAGGCCTGTAGAAGAGCCACCGCGCACCGTCCTCATCCCGGCGTCCCACGTAGACCTGCTCGTTGCCGGCGCCGAGCCACCCGCTGAGGAGGCGCTGGGCAGAGGGACGCAGCGCGTGGCCGAGCACCGACTCGCTCTCGAGCGCGTCTTCGAAAGCCACGAGTCCTGACATCGTCGTGCGGTTGGCTGTGACGATCCGGCTCCACGACGACGCCCCCGCCCGCTCTGCATCGGCGACCGCCGTCGAGACGTCGCCCGGGATTCGGCCGAGGGTCGTCCAGACGGTCGGTCGCTCCCCGGCCGGCATCAGTCGCGGAACGACGATCTCGATCAGGGGCACGGCAACGAGCGCCGCAAGGAAGAACGCCGTCAGTCCCCGGGCGACGGACGGACTGACGTCGGTATGACCGATCTCGACCTTGGCGATCTCCTCACGCGTCGGGCCGCCGGACGGAAGGCTTCCTGCGTCAGTCATCAGAAGAAGAAATAGATGAACGGGTTGAACGCCTGCGTCGTCAGGGCCACTGACGCGAGAAGAAAGAGCGCCGCAGTCGCCAGCGCCTTCGATAGCGTCAGGGACCGCGTCCAGTCCCAGGTCTGCGGGCATGCCCAGGTGATCACCGCTGCCAGAACCATCGTCCCGAGGTAGTACGGCTGGTAGACGACTCCGTCGAGCAGGAGCGCCCCCGGATGCAGATCAGACGCTCCGGCCATATCTCCCAGGAACCGCATCGCGGACGGAAGGTCGGGAGCGCGAAAGAACACCCAGCTCACGAGCACCAGCACGAATGTCAGCGCCACACGCAGAGGCGCAGGCAGCCGCCCGTACGGCGCGCTCTTTCCGCGCATCCGCTCGAAGGCGAGCAGCGCCCCGTGGATTCCGCCCCACACGACGAAGGTCCACGCGGCACCGTGCCACAGACCGCCGATGAGCATGACGAGCAGCAGGTTCACGTAGGTCCGGGCGGGACCCTTCCGGTTGCCGCCGAGCGGGAGGTACAGGTAGTCGCGAAGACAGGTGGACAGCGAGATATGCCAGCGCCGCCAGAACTCGGTGATCGACTGCGACTTGTAGGGCGAGTCGAAGTTCTTCGCGAAGACGAAGCCCATCATCAGCCCGAGTCCGATGGCCATGTCCGAGTAGCCGCTGAAGTCGAAGTAGATCTGGAAGGCGTACGCCGTCACGCCGTACCACGCATCCGCCATGCTCAAGCCGCCGGCTTCGAACGCGAGATCCGCAACCTTGCCGCACGGATTGGCCAGGAGGACCTTCTTCGCCATGCCGAGACTGAAGAAGGCGACGCCGCGCGTGAACTTGGTGACCGTGTGCGTCCGCGACCTGATCTGATCGGCAATCTCGGAGAAGCGGATGATCGGTCCGGCGACGAGCTGCGGAAACATCGAGACGAACGCGGCGAAATCGACGATGTTCCTGATGGCGCGGGCCTGACCCCGGTACACGTCGATGACGTAGCTCATCGACTCGAACGTGTAGAAGCTGATGCCCAGTGGCAGCGTGACCCTCAGCGCGGTGTCCAGACGCAGTTCCGGTACGCCGATCCAATCCACAAGCGCGTCGTAGTTCTCGACGCCGAAGTTGAAGTACTTGAAGAACCCGAGGAGCGAGAGGTTCGTCACGACCGAAATCGTGAGAATGAGCGTCGCTCTGCGCGATCGGCGCCTGTCCGGATCGATCACGTACTCGTCGCCTGCCCAGACGCCTTCGGACCTCGCAATCAGCAGTCCCGCCGTGTAGTCGAGCGCGGTCGATCCGAGCAGAAGCAGGAGGAACAGCGGGTTCGCCCACCCGTAGAACAGGTAGCTGAAGAGCGTCAGCACCAGATTACGGGTGCGAATCGGAGCCGTGTAGTACGCGAGAAGCGCCAGGGGCAGCAGGTAGAAGAGGAACAGATAGGAACTGAAGACCATCGCGGGTCAATCACCGGATATGCTATCTGGCTGCCGATACGGAGGCTTCCGACACTTGACGACCTCACACAATAGCATCGCGTTCACTACCCGTCCGCTCAGATCGCTCGCAGTCGTTCAGGCATTGTTTCTCATCATCTCGTTGTGCGCCGCGCCAGCCGCGGCGCAGTCGCAGGAGGAGGATCCTGCGAAAGGGTCGCCGATGGACCCGGGACCCGTACGGATCGGTCCCGTCACCCTCAGCGGCAGCGCCTGGCTCGAGTCTGTCGTCACGACCGACGACGAGGAGCAGGGCGACAGCATGTTTCGCATCGGGCGCGCCCGGCTCGGGCTGGCCGGAGCGCTCACCTCCCGGATCGACTGGAACATCTCCGGAGAGCTCACCGCGCAGCCGGCGCTGCGCAACGCGTTCGTGATGATCCGTGTCGCGGATCAGCTGAGCGTCCGCGTCGGTCAGGCGAATCTCCCGTCGGGCATCGAGCGAAGCACCTCGACCCTCAACCTCGACTTCGTCGACAGGTCGCGCGCAACGAACGAGCTTTCGCCGGGCCGCGAGTCTGGCGTCACGTTCATGAACACCGCTCCGTTCCACGGCTGGGCGTCCTATTCGCTCGGCCTGTTCAACGGCAACGGATACAACCGGGCGGACGACAACAGTGCCAAGGACATCTCAGGCTGGCTGTCGATCACGCCCCCGGCAGTCGACGGCTTGTCAATCATCACGACGGGCGGCACCGGCGAACAGCCGGACGGCCGGCGTACGCGCGCCGGATTCGGCGTCCAGTACGACGTCCGTTCGCTGAAGGTCCTGGCCGAGGGCCTTCGGCAGACGCTGGCCGATCTGCCGGCCGCCCGCGGCGCAGTCGCCCTGGTCTTGTACCGATTTCATCCCCGGCAGGTCACACCCCACTTCCGGATGCTCGAGATCGCCGCGCGCTATTCCGTCCTGGACGATCCACACCCGAATGGCGGCGGCGCGGGCTCTCCCGACGAGGATGGCGCAGGGTCCGGCGCCGTCGGAGACGTGGCGAGAGAGATTCAGCTCGGCGTGAACTACTTCGTGAACAGCTATGCGCGCTTCGCCTGGAACATGATGATCCCGAATGACCATCGGGAAGCATCAGGCCCGATCTTCGTGACCCGCCTGCAGGTCGTCTTCTGAGCACGACCGCAGCGGCCTCTTCGAGGCAAGCCCGGGGCTACGTGGCTGGAGTCCGGCCTCTCGACATACGCTTGAGAGCGGGATCGTGCGATGACCGCTCACCACCCCATGCCGGACTGGCTCGAACCCATGGCCGCGACGCTGACCCAGGAGCGCTTCGCCGGACCTGACTGGCTCTTCGAGCGGAAGTTCGACGGCATCCGGCTGCTCGCCTACAAGAACGGTGCGGATGTCCGGCTCTACTCGCGCAACAGGCTGCCGCAGGATCTTCCAGCCGTCGCGCATGCCGTCGGCGCGCTCCCGGTTCACGACGTGATCCTCGACGGCGAAGTCACGTGGGACGGACGGAGCGGCTACCACGTCTTCGACATCCTCTGGCTCAACGGTCGCTCGGTGACAGACCTTCCAATCGAGGATCGCCGCGATCTGCTTCGAACGCTTGCCTTCGCCGAGCCCATGCGGCGGGTCGACCTTCTCGACGATGCGGAGCCCTGGTTGCGCGCACGACAGGAGGGCTGGGAAGGTGTCATCGCCAAGCGGCGAGGAACACCGTACGAACATCGACGCTCGAAGCACTGGCTGAAGATGAAGTGCGAAGCCTCTCAGGAGCTCGTCGTGGGAGGATTCACCGACCCGCAAGGCGCACGCGTCGGTCTCGGCGCCCTGCTTGTCGGCTACTACGACAACGCCGACCTGGTCTTCGCGGGCAAGGTCGGGACCGGCTTCGACACGAAGCTGCTGCTCGACCTCAGGCGCCGGTTCGACACGATTGGACTGCCGGCATCGCCGTTTACGAAGGCAACGGGATTGCCCAGGCTTCGAGCGCACTGGGTGCGTCCCGAGGTCGTCGTCCAGGTCGCCTTCATCGAATGGACGCCGAACGGCAAGCTGCGTCACCCACGGTTACTCGGCGTCCGCTTCGACAAGGATGCCGCCAGCGTCGTCAGGGAGCAGCCGTGATCACACATCCAGACAAGATCCTCTTCCCGGCTGATGGGATTACAAAAGGCGATCTGGCTGCGTATTACGAGGCCGTGGCGCCCGTGATTCTGCCGCACCTCGAGGGACGCCCGCTCACGATGGAGCGGTATCCGGCCGGGATCGGCGCCAAAGGCTTCTGGCAGAAGGACGTCTCGAAGGGCTTTCCCCCGTGGCTGAAGCGTGTCTCCGTTCCGAAAAAGGACGGCGTCGTCCACCATCCCATCGTCGCTGACATGCAGTCGCTGCTGTGGGTGACCAATCAGAACACGATCACGCACCACGTGTGGACATCCCGGGCGCCGAAGCTGCGCTCTCCTGACATCTGCGTGTTCGATCTCGATCCCTCGAGAGAGGACCTCGAAGCGTTGAGGACCGCCACGCTGGCCCTTCGCGACCTGCTCGACGAGCTGTCGCTGCCCTCGTGGGTGAAAACGTCAGGCTCGAAGGGGTTTCACGTCGTCGTTCCCCTCGACGGCAAGACTCCGGTCTCGGTCGTCATGCGCTTTGCGGATGCCGTCGGACGTGTCTTCGTGAGCCGCGCGCCCGACCTGCTGACGCAGGAGTTCAGCAAGGCGGATCGCGGCGGACGAATCTACGTCGATACCGGCAGAAACGGCTACAGCGCCACCTTCGCGGCCCCGTACACGGTGCGCGCGAAGCATGGTGCACCCGTGTCCGCGCCCTGCACCTGGGAGGAGATCGAAAGCGGCGAGGTCGCGCCGCAAACATTCACCCTCAGGAACGTACCGGAACGCGTAACTAAAGTCGGCGATTTGTGGACAGACCTTCGCCGTCGAAAACGATCGCTGAAACGGCCGATCGAGAAGCTGACACGCATTGCCGATCGGCTATAGTTTCGCATCCTCACCTTCGCGACATTCTTCACCACGGAGGCCTACCGACAGGACGCAGAGCGGCTTGGACGCTGCTGCGGTCACTTCGGGCTGTCATTCGTCCTGATCGAAGGCAGGGAATTCGGCAGCTGGCAGCGCAACTGCAACCAGAAGCCGCGGCTGCTCGACGAACTGCGCCGCACAATCTCCGGTCCAATCGTCTGGCTCGATTCCGACTGCATCATTCATCAGACACCGGTCGCCCTCATTCACGAGCACACCGCGGACGCGCTGCTGTGGCAGGGGGGCATCTCGGAGAAGCACTACATCTCGTCGCAAGTCACGTGGTGGAACGACTCCACGATCGCGAGAGCCATGATTGCGGACTGGGCGCAGCGCTCGCTGGATGCGCCGGAGAGCCTGGCCGATCCGCTGCTCAAAGCGACCGGTGAACGATTCACAGGGAGCGCGCGCATCGGCGTGCTTCCCGCCGAGTACTTGAAGCCGTACTGGAAGCCTGTCGACGGAGTGTCGCCCGGCGACATCGTGATCTCGACCAACGAGCGCCGCTGCCTCCACTCGGACGCAACCCCGAAGCAGAATCGCGTACGCCTCGAGCCTCTCCAGGTGCCCTATGAGCGCTGACGAAACACGCCCTGCGGCGCGGCCAGTCCTGCTCCTCGCAAACGGCAATCTGAATGGGCGTGTCATCAGATTGCTCGCCGATCACTTGCATCTCCGGCGGCGATGGCCCGTCCGTCTCGTGGCCGCGACCGGCTTGAAGGAACTCGTTACCTGGCCTGAGGAGCGGGACCGGCCGCATTGCGTCGAGCCCGACTGGGTGACGCCCGACGAGTTGAACGCACTCGTGGCCGCGGCTGCCGCGTTCGTCGTCCCACCCTTCTGGAATCCCTTCGTCCGGGAGCTTGTCAGCCTGGCTCACCTGGCCGGCACGCCCGTCATGTACCTCATGGCCGACGTGGGCTACGGCGTGCGCAAACTGGACGTCGCCGAGAGCTCCATGCTGCCCGGACACATCTGCGTACCCGACCCGATCACGCGCCGCCTCATGATCGAGAACGGGATTCCCGCGCCTCTCATTCGCGAGACGGGCAGCCCGTACTTCGATGAATGGGTGAACACGCGACTCCGGCCAGTTCCCGAGACACGGCTTCGGATCGGAGTCCTCGCCAATCCGGACGGCATGCGTGAGCGTCTGACTAATCGCGAGGAACGGACGCCGGAAGGGGTCATCGAGGCACTCCAGCGCGTGCTCGGACTTTTCCCCGGCGCCCAGGTCACGGTTCGATTGCACCCCCGACAGGCACCCGCTCGCATTGACGAGCTCTTCTCCCTGCCAGCGTCTGCGGCATTCGAACCCCTCGAACCGTCGTCTCCGCTCGCGGACTTTCTCTCGGCTCATCATGTGATCGTCGGTTCGTACTCCGCGGGCTTGATGGTGGCCCGGTTGCTCGGTCGAGCGGTCGTCAGCTTTCAACCGCCAATGGCCGACGATGGATTGCGGCGCGAGATCTTCGCAACATGGGACGTGCCGGTGGCAACCGACGAGGACATGTTTGCGGCGATGGTTGCCGAGCGTCTCCGGTTTCCCGGCGGGCCGCTCGATCTGCCGTCGCTGCTCTACGAGCCGGGACGCTCGCTCGAAGCGATCGAGCAGGTGATCGACGAGGCGCTGGCGCGACGGGGGGCTCTGGCCGGCGTCTCTGCGAACGCGTGGCATTGAGCATCACGTTCCGCGAGCAGCTCGGCGAATCGCTGGCGGCGCTCGTCTCGGCGCTTGGATCGCCGGTGATGAGGGTCGAACCGATCACGACGCTGCCGGCGGATGGCCGCCAGACATTTCGCTTCTGGCTCGCCGATGGCCGATGCCTGAAGGGACGCCGCTTCAAGTCGGCCACGCGCGCCGAGACCGTGTGGCGTATCCTCACCGTCGCCAACGTCGGCTTCCTCGGCCACGCCGTCGCTCATCGGGGAGACGCGATCGTCGAGGAATGGATCGAGGGCCACCCGCTGGTCCATGGGCAGGTGAACGATCGATTGATGCGCGAGGCCGGGCGCCTGCTTGGCACGCTCCACTCGATCCCGCCGCCACCGACAGGCGATCTGGGGTTCGAGCCGCTCGATGCCGGCGCGTGGCTCAGGAAATCAACCGCAAGCCTGCAGGCGCTCCAGGAGGCGCGGCTGATCCCGGCCGCGCGAGTCCGCATGCTCCTCGAAGCGATGACGACGCAAATGCCGGCGACGGTGCGAACCGGCACCATTCATCGCGATTTGTGTCCGGAGAACCTGATTGCCGACACGAGTCGCCGCCTGATCTCCGTGGACAACGGAACGATGAGCGTCGGCTCGATCGAGTACGACCTCTGCCGTGTCTGGTATCGCTGGCCCATGACTGCCCGCGAGCGCACTGTGTTCAACGAAGGGTATCGCGAGCTGGGCGAAGCAGGAGACGTCGGCGCGCCCGCTCCCTTCTGGGCGCTCGTGGTGATTCTGAACTCCGCGCGAGTCAGACTGGGCGTTTCATCTGAAAGGGCAGCAGCTGCCCTGAGCAGGCTCGACGAATTTCCCTCGGTCTAGCCGCGCGTCACTCCGCGCTGCCCAACCGGGCGCGGCGCCCGGTGGTATCACGGAACGAGAATCTGCCGGCGGCCATTCGCCGCTTCACTCACATCTCAAACGTGTAGTCGAGGGCGAGCGTCAGCGTCGGACCGGGCGTGAGTCCGGAGTCGGTCATCGGGAGCAGGACGTTGGCGCCAAGGAGCCACGTGCCGATCGCGTTCCACTTGACTCCTGCGAGCGCAACGGCCGTGTTCCGGCCGGTGGCTCCGGACAGGAGTCTTGTGGTCTCGACGTTCGGCACCGTGGGATGGGGGGCAGTCGCGTCCACGACCGCCGCAAGGTCCTGCAACCTTCGCCCGGACACCTCGCCCACCATCGTCAGGCGCGGAGTGGGCGAGACCGCGACAGCGCCACCGAAGTTGAAGGCGTCCGATGCTCCTCCCTGGCCGACGCCGAACGTGAAGTGCGAGCCCACCCACCGGCTTTCGATCGAACCAATCGCCGAGACGACGACTCCGGCCTTGCCTGCGCCCAGCAGCTGATTCGATGATCCTGTCGGAAGCCTGAGATCGACATCAGCGGCAAGGCGCAGGCTTCCAACGGTACCGAGGCTGTACTTCGCTCTCATCGCAATGTCGCCCAGACCTGTCGCCGACGCCGAACCAACCGCCTGCTGGAGCACCGAACCGCGGTACACGTTTCTGCGTTCACCTGAGAGTGCGAGGTGGACGACCGGGATGGCTGCGCCGACATCAAGCCTGTCAGCGATGCCGTACGTGGCTGAGAATGTCACGGTGTCTGCATCGAGTCGCAGAGTAAGCGCCTCGACGTCGAATGGCTGCGTCTCGTTCGACAGCCGATTGGCCGTTGTGACCAGCGTGCCGTCGCGAAGCTCCCGGCCATCGAGTGTCTCGAAGGCTGTGTGTCGGAATGACAGCCCTATCGATACCTGACGGGCGCCCGAGGTCAGGGCGCGTTGAAGAAAGAAGGGGCCGAAGTTCTCGCTCGCGCGCTCGACCGTCCCCAGCGCTGGATTGAGACGGTAGACGTAACCAGCCGCAGACGAGCCGACGGGCAGCGAGCCCAGTTCGATCTGAAGAAATCGCGAAATGGTATCGAGTGTCGCGGAGGCCGCCTCGCGGTCCTTGACGAAGTCGTCGGTGGGCACCGCTTGATTGGTCACGAGAAAGGCGAGGACGTCGCTGACCGAATCCTGCGCCGACGCGCTCGTCGCGATCAGGAGGGACAGGGCGGTTGCCAGGCACGTCAGGCGCAAGCGGAAGCATCCAGCGCGCATGATCACTCGAGAGGGGCGACCTGAGTGATCGTCATGGTCTCCCCGGAGATCGTGATGGTGCCGGTCCTCGACGTGAACAGTCCGAAGACCGCGACCGGCACGACATATCTCACCGTGCCGCTGCCCTCGCCGGTGGCCGGGTCCTGCAGCGCGATCCACTCCTCGCTGCTGGACGCCGTCCACGTACAGTGACTCGCGGTGGTGACCTCGACGCCGAACTCTCCGCCGAGGAACGTCACGTCCTGCGTGAGCGGATCGATTGCGTAGGCGCACGCGGCTCCTGCCTGGTTGACCGTGTACGCATCGTCTCCAATCGTCACACTGCCGACACGCGGGCCGCCCGGATTGGCGTCGATCTGGAGACGGACCAGACCGTTGCCGCTGCCGCTGGCCCCGCTCGTGATCTGGATCCATGGGACGTCGCTCGCCGCATTCCACGGGCAGTCACCGGTACTGGCAACCGCGACTTCATCTTCCCCTCCGGCAGCGTCGATCGATCCTTCGCGCCGTTCGAAGGCCGTCGTGCAGGGCGGCGGCGGGGCGGGCGCTGCGACTCCACGCTGATTGACGACGAACACCCGGCCCGCGATCGTCAACACGCCGGTGCGATCCGCCCCAGAATTGGCCTCGACGCGATAGGAGATGTCTCCATTTCCGTTACGGGGTGCGTCACCATTCACGGAGAGCCAGGACGCTCCGCTCGTGGCGGTCCACTCGCAGCCCTCGAGAGTGGCTACCGATACGACGCCGTCGCCGCCTTCGACGCCGAACTCCTCCGAGTCTGGATCGAGACTGAAACGGCACGGCGCCGCGACCTGTGTCAGTTCGAGCCGGGTCTCACCCAGGCGGACGCTCCCCCGCCGTATCAGTGCGGTTGGATTGGGAGCCGCTTCGAAGGTGACGACGTTCGGCCCCTGATTGGACGTGCTCGAGGTGAGCGTGATCCAGTCCGACTCGCTGGCGGCTTCCCACACACACTCGGGCGCGACGGACACTTCCAGCGATCCGGAGCCTCCGCTCGCGCTGATGCTGGGGACGGTCGTGGAAACCGTGAGGCTGCACTTCTGGCCGCTGGGTTCGACGGAGCTCGTGGACGCCGACTGGCATCCCGCGACAAGGAGCGCGGCGCCAACGGCCGCGGCAATGCGCTGCCAATGGAGATGGAGTCCTCTCATTGCGGCCTGGAGGCCGAGACGGCATCAATCGTCCAGTCCGCGCCCTGCTTCTGCAGCGTGAACACCCACTGCTGCTCGGCAGTCAGAGGCGTCGAGACACCGACCTTTCGGACGACGCGAAGAGTGCCGCGGCAACGGGCATCGGCGCGGGAGTCTGCGACGTTGATGGCGCAGCGCTCGAAATCGAGACCCTGAGACTGGAGTGTGTTGAAAGCACGAGACAGCGCTCGTTGATCGACGGACGGCCAGATGCGTGCCGCGGCGGCGACGTCCATGCGCTCGAAGGCGTTTCTATAAGCATCAAGCGTTCGGCGGACGGCGTCCTCTTCCGCCATCGCACTCGTCTCAGGCGCAGCGGACGCCGGGACGTTGGCGGCAGGCGTCGGCGCAGGAGCCGGAGCGGCGGTTGCCGCCCGCGTGGCCACTATCGTCTCAGCGAGCCGCGGCGTGTCCGTTGTTGGCTGAGCTTCGCGTGGAGCGGGCTGCCGCACCGCGGCTGTGGCTTCTGGCTGTGCAGGTGCCGGGACGGGCCTCAACCGAGAGGGCGGCAGGATCTCGCGTGAGCTCGGATCCGGCGCTGCGGGTGTCGCGGGAATCGCCTGTGAGAGAGGAGGGCGCGTTGGAGCTGCAGCCGCCGGCAGCGGCGCCGGCGGTCGCGCTGCCTCCGCCGCGGCCGGTTCCCGAGGCGCAGCGTGCGTCAGCCGCAGCTGGGGCACCTCGAGCGGCGACATCTGAGCCGTGACCGTCCCCGATGCCGGCAGCAGCGGAGGTGCGGGAGACACAAAGTCGTTCTGCCAACGCGCCACCGAGCGTCCGATCATGTCGGGATCGAACGACAACAACCCGTTCACACCTGCCCATGTAAGGGCCCCGAGCGTGCCGCCGATCGCACAGGCCACGATCATCAACGCCGCGTACCGGAACGTGGACGGCGCATGCCCTCGCAACTTCGGCGGTCCGGCATATGGAGCTGTGGCAGGCGGCCGCTCGATCTCGATGTCGAGGTCTTCCTCCCACGATTCAGCGGGAAAGCCGAGAGGCCACTCCGGCTCGTGCCCAGTCTGCAGGTGGCGAACAGCTGGGGCGGCAGGCTTCGGATCGGATTCGGACGCGAACTCCGAAAGACCGTCCGGCTCATCGTTCGAACTGATGTGGGCCACGACGGTCAGGTGGGAAGCAATATCGTCGCCGCTGCCACCGATTGTTGCCGCCTCGAATCGTGTCAGCAGTTAGCCGCTGTGATTGTGGGCAGTCGGTACAGACGACTGACGAAACGCGACAAATGTCAGCCTGAACGGGACAGGTTCCGAACAGATCAGAGGGTCGTAGCGATGACGGCGACGACGAGGGCGACGTACGCAGTGGACGCAAGCCAGACCGCGCGAATGCGCTGTTGCTCCGTCCAGCTCAGCGACGAGAACACCCAGGCGATCACCGGCAGCACCAGAATGCCGTGCATCGTCACTGCGTGGATCGGCTTGAACGCTCCGCCCGTCGCGTACGCGGCCGCAGCGTTGCCCGCGAAGACGAGGCGCATCCCTCGGGCGATCATCAGCGCACCGGTCACCTGCGCACCCACCAGGAGCAGCAATCCGGCGCGAATTGCCAAGCGCATGCTCGCTGCACCGTCGACACGCGAGCGAAAGGCCATCACCGTCAGGGCGACGATCACGACAACCAGTGCGACCCCGCCGAACGCAAGCATCTGAGCGACCATCCGGTCCGCGTCTGTCTCGACGTTGAAGTGAGAGGGCACGCCGCGCCACGCCTGCAGAGACACAAGCGCTGTCTCGAGTACGCAGGCCGCCGTGAAGACGTTCACCAGGATCGCGCGGGTGCGATCCCGCAGATCGATGTACGACGCAATCCAGACAAGGTTGATCAGGGTCAGTCCGAACGAGAGGCCAAAGGTTGCCGGCTTGCGCAATGACAGCGGCCCCAGCCAGGCGCCGCCGCTCACGAGCAGAATGGCCAGATGAATCAGGCCGCTGAGAATCAGGAGGCCGCCAACGAGATATGCCCGCCGCTCCACTCCGCGAGTGCCCACGACATTCCAGACGAACCTGGCTTCGCATCCGTTCCACGGAGCTCAGGCCTTTTTCCACTTGCGACGTTCACCGCGGGGTGAGACTGTCTGGAAGGTCACTCATGAGTTCTCCGCGACGCGCATCCATTCTTCTGGCCCAGGCCCACCCCGACGACGAGACCTTTCACGGAGGCATCCTCTCCCACCTGAGCGAACGGGGCGCGCGGGTGACGATCGTCTGCGCCACCAACGGCGACGCCGGCAGGGCCCATCCCTCCCTGGGCACGGTGAACGACATCGGTGCGCTGCGTGCCGAGGAGCTCAGGTTGTCCTGCAGGCGGCTCGGTATCGACGAACCGGTGCTGCTCGGGTTTCACGACTCCGGACGGAAAGAGCGCCAGCGCCACGACGATCCGCGCGCGCTCGCCAACGTGGACATGATGGAGGTCGAGGCCGCTCTGCGCGAAGTCATCGTGGAGCTGAAGCCCCACGTGATCCTCACCTTCGAGCCGCATGGCGGGTACTACCACCCCGACCATCTCGCGATTCAACGTGCGGCCACCGCGGCATTCTTCTCCAGCGGCGTGATGGGCGCCGACGCCCCCGAACGCCTCTTCTACATGACGTTGCGGCACGACATCTTCACGGCGCTCGCCGCCGCCAGCCGGGGACGCGGCCTCTTCGACGGCCTCGATCCAGACATCTTCGCGGCCACATCCGGGATGGTGGCGGTGTCATTCGATGCGTCGCCGTACGTCGAGCGGAAATACCTGGCGCTGGCCGCACATCGTTCGGCCTTCGGCCTCACGCCGGAGATGCTGAAGAATCCACCGGACAGCGTTGCGCCGATGCTCACGGCGTTTCGTCCGGTCTTCGAACGCGAGGTGTTTCTTCTCGGAGGCGCGCGAGGCCCCATTCCGCGGTGGCCGCTGACGGACTTCTTCGACGGCCTCGAGTCGGCGGTCTTCGAGAAGGACTAGTTCGCAGGAGACAGAGACGCCGTGTATGCGGCGATGTTGAGCATGTCCTCGTTCGAAAGCTTCTCGACGACAGGCTTCATCAACTCCGTCCAGACACCGTGTCTCGCGCCCTGCTGCATGTCGTACATCTGGCGGACGACGTAGCTTGGTGAGCGGCCGGCAATCCCGGGCACCGGGCCAAGGCCCATCAGATCGGCGCCGTGACAGACGCTGCAGGCTACGGTCCTGCCATTGCTCCCGGTCGTGACGAGCGCCTCTCCCTTCTTCACACTGCCGGCGGGCACATAGGCAATCCATCCCGAACGCGGGTCGCGCTGGTTCTCGGCGTGCTCCACGTTCTCCGGCGTTTCGACAATGCGGGAGCCAAGCGGTTCAGTCCCGGCCTCGGCGCCCTCGAGCGGCAGGTGCACGCCGCCCGCAAGGCGCATCTTCGCGACCGTCGCGGTCTCGACGACCTTGATCCAGGGCGTCCACCTCATCGACCCGAAGTAGTCGGCAGCCGCCTGGATCTCTTCTTCGGTCATCGCCTTGGCGATCTCGATCATCAGGTTCGTGTTGCCCTTCCCCGGGTGCGCGCTCTTGCGGACGCCGCTGCGGAAGTCGTGTATCTGCTGGACGAAGTAGCTGACGGGAAGCCCCGCCACTCCCGCGTTCTCCGGACGGCCCTTGCCGTTCGGGTAGTGACACATGCCGCACGCGCGTGCATTGGGCCGCCGGCCCTGAGCGACGATGGATGGCATTGGCGGATGGTCATCCGGGTACCAGTCGGCCGGACCGAACATGTCGCGGATCTGGGCGCGCGTGAAGGTCCGGTCGGTTCCCGGCAGGCTCCACGGCCTGCCGTCGTCCGCGGCGGCGGGAGGAGCAGGCGATCCGGGCGGATTGACGGCGTATGCCCACTCGGGCCGCTCAGTGCTCGTTTGAGGAGCCTGGGCTCGCGTGTGCGTCGCCGCGAGAAGAAGCACGGGAATCAGAAGGCTGAGACCAATAGCGACTCTGCGCATACTCCCCTCCGCGTGGCGGCGTTCGCGCCATGACATCAACGTGCGGCCATACTCTCACGCTTCGCATCGACAAAAAGCAAACCTCGTCCGCCGCCACGCAATCCCTCGAGCAGCCGTGTCACAGCGGCATGGGGTCGAGCGATGGCGCGCGCCAGTGTGAGTCATGGCCGCACACGTCCAGCTCCTCGATAAATCGCCAAAGCAAATGAACACAGCCACTTAGCAGTCACGGCAGCAACTGGCGGCTGTCTGGCTCTCTCGAGATGCGCCGGCGCATGACGCGCCGGGCACTTTCGGAGAACAGACATGCTGCGCAACGCCTTTCAGTCCGGACGCTCGCTAGTCCTCGCTTCCAGCCTCGCTGTGTTCGCTGGCGCCTGCACCGGTTCGCCGCTCTCGCCGAGCGAAACCGCCGCTGCGCCGGTGGCTCCCTCGGCTCCGGTCGAGCCCCAGCGCCCTGAGATTGCGAACGCGATCGCGAGGCTGAACGCCATTGGACGGCCTGTCCGGGCGCAAGTCGTGCTCGGCGACCTGCCGCCTGGCGTGCACGCATACGCGCAGTGGGGACGGGAGATCACCGTGTCGCGCGAATGGCTCGATTCGATGGTCGTGAGCGCGGACGTTCTTGCCGGTGTGCTGAGCCATGAGCAGTGGCACCTCGACAACGGCCCGCACACCTGCGCCGACGGCCGGCGCGACGTCCATGGCATTCCTGGAGCCTGGCAGTACCACAGCGAGAGCCTCCGGCTGCTCGGCGCCGCTTCAATCGCGGACGTCGTGGCCTCGTCGGCGAACTACTGCCAGTAGCCGTCGGCGACCTGCGCCAATGTGCGCCAGCTGTGACGGGCGGACCTGACACACCGCCCCCCGAAGCTGTATCGATGATTACGAATAAGACCTGGTTCATCAACCACTTGCGTCGCACAAGCAACCTGGCAACGTCCTCGCTTCCGGAGACTGGCATGTCACTCACTTTCGAGCAGCCGACTGGAACAAAGACTTCACATGTCCGCATGGTCCCGCCCTCCAGACGCTTCAGCGTCGATGGAGATGCAACCTGTCCGGAATGTCGGGCGGATGGACGGCCCCGATCGGTCATGGCAGGTGTCGAACGCCGTCTGGAGATCACATTCGAGTGCATGGAGTGCGGATGCTCCTGGACGGTCGTGCGGAATAGCGAACCACTGGTGCTGGAGTTTCCGCGGCGATGGGGACGCAGCCAGGTCACGGAACTCCCGCGACGGTAGCGAGCCGATGGATTTGACCGGTGGTGCGCGCGACAACGGCGCCGCCGGGGTCGAGGGCTCGATTCACTGGGACGAAGAGCGCCGTGCCTTCGCGTCTGGCGAGCACATTGGTCGCCACGAGTCCGCGCATCATCCAGATGGCGGCTCGCACACTTCGGCATTCCACACCAACCCAGCCGGCATAGCGACGGGATGATGGGCTGAGGCCGATCTCCTCCCGGATGGTCTCTGCAAGGCTGACTGCGCCTGACGCATCCCAATCCGAAGCCGCGCCGTCAAGAGCCAGGGGCGGAGCAACGAGTGGCCGCTCCGCATTCATGCTCGCGAACAGGCTGGCGATCGACCGCTGCTGGGCGAGGGACATGTGCTCCTCCCAGTAGTGCGTCGTCTTGGCGACCACGGTGACGACGTTCTTGATCTCTTTCTCGAGGCGGAAACCTGGCGAGGATGGAAGATCGAGCGCCTTGCCATCCTGACGGACCAGGACGTTCTCCATGACGATGGCGCGGAGCAGCCAGTCGGCCATGTTCTCCGTGTCGCAGTGAACGCGCACCCAGCCCGCGTGCGGCGACGATTGCGCATGGAGCGCAGTCGCCATGGTGATCCCGCGACAGATTTCCGCCGACACACGCGCGGAGCTGTCCGGATCCTGGTCGATCTCGGCGCTACCGGCGGGTTCGAGGAGAGCACCCTTGTGCGGCGGTCCGCCGGCCATCGCGAGATCGCAGAACGATCCCCAGATCTCGTCCCAGGCCACCTTCCCGTCGGCGCTGTACTTGAGTCCTGCCGATTTCATCGGCGCAGGTTCGAGCGATTCGTACGAGTCCTGATATTCCTCGGGAAGAATCGTCCTGAGCCTGATCCTGAGCGCTCTCAGCGCCCGCCGATCGTCTGCGGTGATCTTCACACCCTCCGCTCCTGCACTGACGATCCTATTTCACATGCGGACGTCACCGTGGCGCTCGAGCAAAGTCTCCACAACACCCCGGCACTGCCGTACGATCACATACAGGCGCTGCGGGACTGCACAGGCAGCGTCTGGAACCGCAAGCAGCGGCCGTCTGTGAGGATGCCATCTATCCAGTAGTGTTTCGATTCGGGCAATTCGAGATCACGAGCTTCGGGGTACTCGTCGCGACCGGGGCTCTGGTGGGACTGTGGATTCTGCGTCGCGAGCTTCGGCGCTCGGGACTGCCACAGTCCGCCATGGATGCGGCGGCGATCGGGATCTTCGGAGGGCTGCTCGGAGCCAAGATCCTCTGGTCGATCGAGCACGTGGGCGATGCGCCGTTCAGTGCGCTGCTCTTCAGCCGCGGGGGACTGAGCTGGTTCGGTGGATTCGCGGGCGGGACATTCGCGGGACTGGCGGCTCTGCGTCGCTGGCACGTCCCCGTGCTTGGCGTCCTTGCCGCAGCGACGCCGGCGCTGGCCGTCGGTCATGCGATCGGCAGAATCGGCTGCTTCCTGGTTGGCGACGACTATGGCTGGCCCACGAATCTGCCCTGGGGGGTGGCCTTCCCCAACGGCCTGCCGCCAACCACTGTCCCGGTGCATCCCACGCAGCTGTATGAAGCGCTGGCATTGAGCGGGCTCGCAATGCTTCTCTTCCACTGGAGACGCAGCGGTCGTCCGGACAGCTTCGTCTTCGGCGCGTACCTGGTGCTCGCCGGGTCCATTCGGTTCGCGATCGAGTTCCTCCGCGTCCACGAACCCTTCCTGGGCGTGCTGGCCGTCGCGCACGTCGCATCACTCATCGCCATCGCCGCAGGCGTCGTTCTCCTGAGCGTCCCCCACGATCGCTGACAGTCACGTCTCCGTCCGACGTTCGCCACGTGTCTCTCGACGCCTCCTTTGTGCGCACCGGGGTACAGGATGCTCGTGCGAGCCGCCTGAGTCCTCAGCGTTTCATGAAAAGGCGTGAGATCTGCGTGAGAAGCAGTCCGTTGGGGGAATCCTGGGAGCACATGATCGCGCGGCGGAAAAATCGGAGCCTGGCGCGCCGCCTGACGGCGGCGCCCCGCCGGGCTCAGTCGTGGGCCTTGATTGGTCCTTCGATGATCTCGGGCTTCTCTTTCAACAGCTGCGCCATGTGATTCTTGACGAAATCGGCCGCTATGCGCACCGATTCCTCGGCGCCCGCCTTGTCCCTGAACACACCAAACGACGCGCCCTCGCCATCCCCGGCATCGAGCCAGTAGTAGCGTACGAAGCCCGGCGCTTTGCGGAGAATGGGCACGAAGCCCTCCTGCACGAGCCGATCGATCTCGGCGCTGTCCTTCTTGTCGAAGTGGTAGTGGCGGATGACTGCGAACATCGGTGCCCCCTCCATGCGAATAGGTGTCAGTGGTGCAACACGTCCGGGTGAATTGTAAAACAGCGCCCGGCGCGGCGGCACACGCGCTGTGCAATGCGGGACATCGGCCCTGGTCGCATTGCCGTTACGCTCGTTGTCACGGCGAAGGGTGTCATTTCACCACCCGTTCCCGGCGGCAGGAGAGTACACAATGTTCATTCATATAACGCGCGCACGAATACTCACAGTGTGGCTCAGCGGGCTGACCGTGCTGGCCTGCGTCGTGATCGCTCTGGGACTGCCGGTGCGAATGGACCTGGCGTTGCTCCTGTTTGGATGCGGAGTCGTGCCGCCCTCCATCATTCTTGCGCTGTGGCCGGGCGGCGCACTGGAAACCGCCAGCGTGGAGCTTCGTCGTGTCGAGCCTCGCTGACCAGCGTCTTCCGGGAGGCGTCCAGCCTGGTATGTCAGAGGCCAGTGTCCATCCTCCGGCGACCGAGACGACAGAGCGCGAGGGCCGGGAGGCGCGGCATCAAAACAATGCCGAGCAAACCGTACGCGCCCGCTGGGAATCAGGTCTGACCTTTGGTGAGATGAAGAGGTACCTCCGCCTCCGTGACGAGCGCCCGGAGCTCGCGTTCGCGCAGCTCACACCGCTCGTGCGTCCGTCCGGTCGCTGAATTCACCTCACGGGAATCGCGGCCGGCTCGACCGCTACGCCAGCACACCAGCGATTGACGGTGTGAAGGAGCCATCCGTCCGTTCGCAGGGAAATTTTCACGTCTGTGCAATCCGGCATAGTGGGCGTCTCGGGTGGCCGCTACGCTGATTGAACGCCACGGTGAGGCCCCGTCTCGCGGCAGGGACTCCGGTGCTCACCTGAATCCGATTCGAGGCAAAGTATGACTCGCACAATTCTGATCGAGGTCTGGTTCGGGATCGTTGCTCTGTCGGCCGTCCTGCTGGTCGCACTGGGCAGCGGGATCACGTGGGGGTCGGGTCTGCTCCTGCTGGCGCTGAGCGTTGTTCCTCCCGTCGTGCTGTTCGTTCTCTGGCCGACGGCTCAGCCTCCAACGGCGTCGCAGGTGCTCCATACTTCCGGAACACAGTGGCAACGACCGCGGTAGGGTCCGGAGGCGGGAGAGGCAGGAAGGGCGAGGGGCAGGAGGGCGGGGGCGCAGGACGCGCCACGGTTGTATCGTTCCCCGCTATGCAATGCGGAACATCGGCCGGGCGCGTGAGGGGCTACGCTCAACCCAACGTTTTCGGACCAGAAAGTTCGAGGCGGCCCACTGGCGAGAGCTCGAAGAGGTCCTGCACGGCATCCAGCCGCACAGGCGCCTTCCCCGGTGCGGCTGCACCTTTGCAGTGACTTCCGGAAGGTTGAACCTATGACCGTGCACGCCGCTATCGTCGAACCCGACTTCCAGGCCCGGTGGGCGGCGTGGCAGGCCCGTGGTGTCCAACACGACCGCGCGGTGCGCCAGCGACTCATGTGGGTCGTCGGGACCGTGGTGCTTGGGCTTGCCATTTGGTCGCTGAACATCATCGTTACCGGCTGATCACGGCTGAAGCTAGTCGTCCCGCGCCCGCAGACTTCTGCCCTGACGCTGGGGCCACTGCGGACCGTCTCGAGTGTTCCCTCGGAGGCTTCCCCATGCTGAGTGCGACCTCACAATGATGATCCCCGGCGAATGGGTTGCCCGACGGCGGCAGCCATCCATCGACGCGGCTCCGAGTCGACCGGCCGCAACCTGGAACCCTTCCGGCCAGGTGGACTCGAGCCATGTCCCAGTCACGGTGGCGGCGGAATCGCCGCGGTGGGCGCAGATGTCGTTCGGCGTCGCCCTCCTGCTTGCCGTCATGCTCCTGGCGATGTGGGGCGCCTCATGGGCCGACGCCCTGTAGATGT
>JBFWPD010000001.1:0-30388 GCA_050250175.1 Vicinamibacterales bacterium | reverse complement strand
CACCGCCAAGCTGCAACGGCCTCGCACTGGGTGAAGCGGGACGGGCGTTCAAGGCGGGCGCGGACCCCGTCGAGCCGACCGTCACACGTTTCTTCGCGACCAACGCAAACGGCCAGATCTACGAAGATACGGCATCGCTCTATGCCGGCATGCCCGAAGCCGGCGTCCCCGCCGCAGGCCACATCCTGCAGTAGCGCCCGGGCTCTGCGCTATAATTCCCGGCATGTGGACCAAGATGATGTCCGGGCCTCGCAAGAAGGCGCCGAAGACGATCGCCGTCATCGATCCCGATCGCTGCTTCGGTGCGTTTGCGTGCTCGATTTGCCAGGCAGCCTGCCCAGTAGCCGGTTGCATCGTCGAAGTGCCGGATCTCGACGGCCGGATGGTGTGTGCGGTGCGCGCCGATCTCTGCATCGGCTGCGGCCTTTGCGTGACGATGGGAAATCCGACGGCTCCGCAGCAGCGTGAGTTCGGCTGCCCGCAGGATTACGATGCCATCAACATGGTGCCGTTCGAAGAGGTCGTGAAGCGCCTCATCGAGTCCGGCGAAGTCGAGCCGGTCGCGCCAGCAGCAACTCCCGTCAGCTAGTCTTCTGTCCGGCCAGGATGGCCTGCGCGTACCGGGACCGCAGGCCATGGTCGAGGCGTCCGGCAATGAATGCCGACGCCTTCGTCACCTCGGGCAACGACACTCCCGTCACCACACCAAGCCCGTCCAGCATATAGATCAGGTCGTCAGTGGCCAGGTTGCCTGACGCTCCTGGTGCGTACGGACAGCCGCCCAGGCCCCCCGTCGAAGAGTCGAATGTGCTGATTCCGAGGGAGAGCCCCGCGAGCACGTTCGCGAGTGCGGTTCCGCGCGTGTCGTGGAAGTGCAAGGCGATCCGGCCGGGATCGGTTGCCGCCAGCACCGCGCCGACGACTTCCTGAACCTGACCGGGATGGGCAATCCCGATCGTGTCGCTGATGGCGACCTCGAAAACGCCCATCTCGAGCAGGCGCGACGTCAGGCTGACGACGCGGGACGGCGCGACGTGACCTTCGTACGGGCAGCCAAAGGCCGTCGACAGATATCCACGCACACGGAGTCCGGCAGCCAGAGCGTTGGCACAGACGTCGCGGTACGTGACGAGCGAGGCGTCAACGTCCTGGTTGATGTTCTTCCGGCTGAAGGTATCGCTTGCGGCCGCGAAGATCGCGACCTCTGTGGCTCCCGCCTCGATCGCGCGCTGCAGTCCGGCGACATTGGGCACGAGCGCCGAGTAGCGAGTGCCGGGCCGCCGCGTAATGCCCACAAACACTTCCGCGGCGTCCGCCATCTGAGGCACCCATCGCGGACTGACGAAGGCGGAGACTTCGATGACCTGGAAGCCGGCGGCGCTCAGGTGATTGACGAAGGCGATCTTGTCGGCGGTCGAGACCTGGACCGCCTCGTTCTGGAGCCCGTCGCGCGGACCAACTTCGACCACCGTAACCGCCCGCCCTCGGAGCTCGTGCAGCCTCATGCGATCACTTTAGCCCGGCTTTGTCTGATACCTGTTGATCCTTGACATCCTGTGAGAAGGCTCGTCAGCATGCACCTGCTGGCGGCCTCTCTGTACGGCGTAGGTCCCCCGGGATGCGTTGTTGAGGCGTGGATGAGAGCGATCGCGACCCTTGCCCTGCTGATCGTATCGGCCGGCTGCTCCGTCCGTCGGCAGCCAGTTCAGATGCCATCAGCGCTCGTTCCTGCTATTGCGCGGGAGATGGCGGCTGCGGACGCACTCGTTCGAGATGGATGCTACGACTGCCTGACCGAGGCGCTCGCGGAATATCGGCGACTCGCCGTTGCGCACGAGAGTGCAGCTGCAGAGGCCGGTGCGCGTCGGACGGCCGGCCTGCTGGCGATCCGCGAACGGGAGCTTGGGTTGGTCGAGCAGGGGCATCTGGCGGCGGCCCTGGACGGAGCAAATGCAGGCGACTCGCTTCTCTGGGACGCCATCGCCACGCTTCCACGCCGATCGGTCGGCGTGCGACGTCTCGGCAGCGAGGCGGATCTGGAAGCGATGAGGACTGCGAAGGAGAATCAGGAGACCTGGACAGCGCAGCTGGCCGAGGAACGAGACCAGCACGCGTTGGCGGCAGTGACGGCTCTCGTGTTCGCCTGCACGTATCCTGTGCCGCGAGTTGGCCCGGATCGGCCGACCGATCGGGTGACGAGGTTCGACGACACTCCTCTGGTCCTGTTCACGACAGCGACGTGTCCACCGATAGACGACCGTGCGCTCTCGGCACTCCTCGAGGCAGATCCTCGCTTCGCTGAGATCGAGTACTTCCTGGGGGTTGCTGCGACACTGAACGGCGACCTGGAGGCGGCGGACCGCAATCTTCAGCGCGCGCTCGCCTGGCGTCGCGACTGGCCCGCTGCAATGTTTGCCGTGGCGAATGTGGCAATGACCGCGGAGGATTTCGACCGCGCAGCCGCGTTCTATGAAGAAACGCTGACGCTGGTCCCCGGCAACCCGGACGCCGAGCTTGGACGTGTACGCGCTTTGAGTTACGGGGGCAAGTACGTGGCGGCACTCGACGGTGCGGACCGGCTGCTCGCTGGCAACTGGCACACCGGCAACGCGTACTACTGGCGCGCGTGGAATGCGGCACAACTGAATCAGAACGAAGAGGCATGGGCGGACATCGAGAAGGCCGCGACCCTGATCTTCAACGCCGAGGTTCCGAAGCTGACCGGCATGCTGGCGACCCGCCGCGGCGACTACGGTCGAGCGCATGAGGAGTTCATCCTGGCGCGGACGCGCAATCCGGACGATTGCGAAACTGCGGTGCTGCTCGGTGGCGTCCACCTGGATCTGCGAAGCTGGAGTGATGCCGCTTCGGTGCTGACGGATGCCCTTGGCTGTCTCGACCGACATGACGAAGATCTGCGCGCTGCCATCGCGCGGCTTCTGGCGATGAGCGGCCGGGGGCTTGTCGCTGCGCATCGAGAGCAGCAGCTCCTGATCAACGGTCGATTGCGGGCGCAGTCGTCGTTCAATCTGGCTGTCGCAGCGGTCAATCTGGGCGACGTGGAAACGGCCCGCCTCCATGCAGCGCGGGTGACGGGTGATGAGCGATTCGCGGACCGAGCGCTCCTGCTGCTCCAGCAGCTGAAGTAAAGTGCCTCGAGCTCGCTTTACTCGAGCTCGACGAGGACCGCGTCCGCCTGCACCAACTCTCCCGGCTTGCAGTGCACGGCCTTCACGATGCCGTCCGCATCAGCACGCACCGGCATCTCCATCTTCATCGCGTCGAGGACCACGAGGACATCGCCCTTGCGAACGCGGCCGTTCACCGTGGCATTCACAGCGACGACGGTGGCAGGCATCGGCGCAGTGAGGCTCGTAGCCGCTGCGCTGCCGGCGCGCTTCTGCGGAGTGCGATCCAATGGCGGAGCAGAGCGGAACACACGGCCGTCAGAGAACGCCCACCAGTTCCCGGCAGTGCCTGCGACGTAGACCAGGACGGCCAGGCCATCGGACTGAACACGGTACACGCCGTTGCCGACACGCGTGACGCCGTCAGCCACGCCAGCTCCTCAACGTCGCCCATGGGTCGGCCGGAGAGTCAGTGCCTCGAGGTGACGTCCCGGTGTCTTCTTCGAGCGCTCCGACCGCGGCCAGCACTGAAGACGGAAGTTCTGGCGGATTGGTGTCGCGGAGCAGGTCCTGGCGCGCGTCGAGCCAGCCGGTGTGCACGTTCCCCGTCGTGAAGTCCCCGTCTTCGAGGACGCGAAGAAGAAAGGGTCCGTTGGTGGTGAGCCCGAGCACCGGATACTGACGGAGCGCCTGTGAGAGCCGCGCGATCGCCGCGGTCCGGTTCTCGGCCCAGGCCATGACCTTGGCGAGCAGCGGATCGTAGTGCGGCGTGATGACCTGCCCCTCGGCGATTCCCGAGTCGATTCGGATACCGGGTGCGTGGGGTTCCCGGCAGAGCAGTACGGGACCGGCTTGCGGAAGGAATCCTTTCGCGGGGTCCTCGGCGTAGAGACGCGCCTGGATCGCATGGCCGCGCTGAGCGATGTCGTCCTGACCCCACGGCAGCGGCTGCCCAGCGGCCACCGCGAGCTGTGCACGCACGAGATCCACGCCGCACACAAGTTCGGTCACGCCGTGTTCGACCTGGAGCCGGGTATTCATCTCCAGGAAGTAGAGCGGCGCGTCGTCCGACCCGTCACTTGCTTGGTCCACCAGGAATTCCACGGTGCCGGCATTCCGGTAACCCGCCGCGCGTGCTGCAGCCACCGCCGCCGCGGCGAGGCGGGCGCGCAGGCCGGGTCCGATAGAGGGGGATGGGCTCTCTTCGATGACCTTCTGATGGCGCCGCTGAATCGAGCACTCGCGTTCGAAGAGATGGACGACGTTGCCGTGTGCGTCGGCCATCACCTGGACTTCGATGTGCTTCGGACGATCGATCAGCCGCTCGACGAACAGCGAGCCGTCGGCGAACGCCGCGAGCGCCTCCCGGCGGGCCGCACGGATTTCTTCCGCGGCGGCGTCCATCGTTCTCACGATGCGCAGCCCTTTGCCTCCGCCGCCTGCTGACGCCTTGACGAAGGCAGGAAGACCCACACGTTCGAGGGCGCCGGCGACTCCAGCGTCTGACTGATCCTCCGGAATCTCGCCCGGCACGACCGGCACGCCGGACGACGTCATGAGGCGACGCGCTTCGATCTTCGAACCCATCCTGTCGAGGACGCTGGCGGGTGGTCCGATGAAGGTCACGCCCGCCTGCTCGCATGCCCGGGCGAATGCGGCGTTCTGCGAGAGAAATCCATAGCCTGGATGAATCGCCTCTGCGCCCGTCGATGCGGCCGCGGCGAGAATTGCCGGAATCGACAGATAGCTCTCGGTTGCGGGGGCGGGTCCGATACGAATCGCGCGGTCTGACGCGAGCACATGTGGTGAACCGGCGTCGGCGTCGGAATAGACGGCAACGCTCTCGATCCCTGCCTCGCGACAGGCCCGGGCGATTCGAACGGCAATCTCGCCGCGGTTCGCGATCAGGACGCGTTCGAAGGTCGTTGTACGGCTCATCAGGTCCTGTAGGTCCTCAAAGCCCTCTCATTCATCGCCTCGCCAGCTCGCCCGGCGCTTTTCCAGAAAGGCGCGCAATCCCTCCTGGCCCTCTGGCGAAACACGCCGCATGGCGATTGTGCGCGCGGTGAGCCGTGCCGCGTCCTTCGGTGTCATGTCCCAGACCTGGCTGATGAGCGCCTTCGTGGTCGCGATGGCGTCGGGTCCACCGGACAAGACCTCGCGGGCACGCTCCAGGACCGCATCATCCAGACCGCTGGAAGGCACGACTGCATGCACCACGCCGATCTCGCGCGCGCGCGTGGCGTCGAACCTTGCCCCGGTCAGGAAGAGCTCGCGCGCCGCCGATCGGCCGATCTTCGCGAGCACGAACGGGGAAATGACTGCCGGCACGATGCCGAGCTTCACTTCGGTGAATCCGAACACCGCATCTTCTGCGGCGACGACGATGTCGCAGATGGCCGCGAGTCCTGATCCGCCTCCAAGCGCGGCACCGTGGATGCGGCCGATGAGCGGCACGCGCAGGCGATTGAGCGCGGCCAGCATTGCTGCGAGCCGTTCGGCATCGGCCGTATTCTCGTCGACGGTGAATGACAGCGACTTCGCCATCCACCCGATATCCGCGCCGGCGCAGAACACGGGTCCCGCTCCGGAAAGCACGGCGACACGGATATCCGTCTGACGCTCCACCGCGGCCGCCCACGCGCCGAGCTCGCTGATGACGTCGGTGTTGAGCGCGTTGCGAACCTCGGGCCGGTTGAGCGTCACATAGGCGATTGGTCCGTCGCGACGCGTCAGGAGAAAGCGGTACGACATGACTACATGCGGAAGACGCCGAAGGCAGGCGGTGGCACCGGCGCGTTGCAGGCAGCCGACAGTCCGAGCGCCAGTGTCTGCCGGGTTTCGACAGGATCGATGATCCCGTCGTCCCACAGGCGGGCGGTGGCGTAGTAGGGCGAGCCCTCGCGATCGTACTTCTCGAGAATCGGCGCGCGCAGCGCCTGGTCGTCGGCGTCGGTCCAGGGCTGACCTTTGCGCGCCATCTGATCGCGCTTGACCGTCGCGAGCACCGCGGCGGCCTGCTCGCCCCCCATCACCGAGATGCGCGCGCTCGGCCAGGTCCAGAGGAATCGGGGGTCGTACGCACGGCCGCACATCGCATAGTTGCCTGCGCCAAACGATCCGCCCGTGATGATCGTGAACTTCGGCACCACCGAGTTGGCGACGGCGTGCACCATCTTTGCGCCATCCTTCGCGATGCCTGCTCGCTCGTACTGCCGTCCGACGATGAAGCCGGTGATGTTCTGGAGGAACACGAGGGGCACGCCACGCTGGTTGCACAGCTCGATGAAGTGTGTCGCCTTGAGCGCCGACTCCGAGAACAGGACGCCGTTGTTCGCGACGATTCCGACGAGGAAGCCCTGCAGCCGCGCAAATCCCGTGACGAGCGTCGTGCCGTACCGCTCACGGAATTCGTCGAACCGGGAGCCATCGACGATGCGCGCGATGATCTCCCGCACGTCGTACGGACGCCGGCGATCGGCGTTGAGAATGCCGTAAATCTCCGCGGGGTCGTACCGCGGCGCTTCGGGCGTGGTCATGTCCCGCGGGAGCGACTTGACCACGTGCAGCGTGGAGACGATGGTGCGGCATTGCTCGAGCGCGTCATCGTCGCTCTCGGTAAGGTAGTCGGCGACTCCTGACGCGCGCGTATGCACGTCGGCTCCGCCCAGCTCCTCGGCCGTGACCTCTTCGCCTGTCGCCGCTTTCACGAGCGGCGGGCCGCCGAGAAAAATCGTCCCCGTGCCGCGCACGATGATTGTCTCGTCGGACATCGCCGGCACGTACGCGCCGCCCGCCGTGCACGATCCCATGACGACCGCGATCTGCGGAATCCGCAGGGCGGACATGCGGGCCTGGTTGAAAAAGATCCGGCCGAAATGCTCGCGTCCAGGGAAGACCTCGTCCTGTTTCGGCAGGAAGGCGCCCCCGGAGTCCACCAGATACACGCACGGCAGCCGGTTCTCGAGCGCAACCTGCTGCGCGCGCAGGTGCTTGCTCACGGTCAACGGGAAGTACGTGCCTCCCTTCACCGTCGCGTCGTTGCCGACGATGAGCACCTCGCGGCCTGACACGCGTCCGACGCCAGTGACAACGCCCGCCGACGGCGCCTCGTCGTCATACAGACCAAAGGCGGCGAGAGGTGAGAGCTCGAGGAACGGAGAACCGCGATCGATCAGGCGATCGATCCGTTCCCGGACGGGGAGCTTGTTCTGGGCGCGGTGCCGGGCGACTGACCGCTCATCGCCCCCCTGGCGGATCCGGGTGAGTGTGTCCCGTAACTCGGCGACCTGCCGGGCGATTTCCGCCTGGTTGGCCCGGAACATCGGGGCGGCAGGGTCGATGCGGGTCTCGAGAACTCTCACGGAGATTAGGGCGAATTATCGCATTTTCGAGGTTCGCGAAGCTGTCACAACCCAGCAATATGTAAGAATATAGAACGCTTTTCGTGATTGTGTATTGACTATATGCGTAGATTGGCTCAGTCTAGGGCCCATGAGCGTGAAACGAAAGAAGCGAGTCCTGGCGATTGACGACGAACCGGCGATGACCGAGTGGCTGACGATTCTGCTCGAGCACTCGGACTACGAGGTCAAGACGGCGCTCATTGGGACCCGGGGTGAAGAGCTGTTTCGCACCTGGAAGCCTGACGCCGTCGTGACCGACATGCTGCTGCCGGACATCGACGGGATCGATCTCGTCCGGCGGTTCAAGGAGAAGGAGCCGGACGTCGAGGTGATCATGATCACCGGCCAGGGAAACATTCCCCGCTCGGTGGAGGCCGTGAAGGCGGGCGCCTACGACTTCCTCGAGAAGCCGGTCGATGCCGATCTGCTCCTCGACAAGCTGGAAAAGGCGATCAAGCACCGGACGCTCGCTGACGAGAACGAGGAATTGCGGCAGCGGCTTCAGGATCGGTATCGCTTCCGCAACGTCGTCGGCAAGAGCCGGAAGATGGAGGAGCTCTTCGAGCTGATTGAGAGCGTCGCGGCGAGCGAAGCCAACATCCTGATTCAGGGTGAGAACGGCACGGGCAAAGAGCTCATCGCGAACGCGATCCACTTCAACAGCAAGCGCGCCAAGGGTCCGTTCATCAAGATCAACTGCGCGGCCATCCCGAAGGATCTGATCGAGTCGGAGCTCTTCGGCTACAAGAAGGGCGCGTTCACCGGCGCGATGGCCGACAAGGAAGGCCTGCTCGAGATGGCGGAGGGCGGCTCGCTGCTGCTCGACGAGATTGGCGAGATGCCGGCCTACCTGCAGACGAAGTTGCTGCGCGTGCTGCAGGAGCGCGAGTACCGGCCGATCGGCAGCGATCGGATCGTCCACGTGGACTTCCGCTTGATCTGCGCGACCAACGTGGATCTCGAAGCGGCGCTCCGTGACGGCCGGCTGCGCGAGGACCTGTATTTCCGCATCAACACCATCGGCCTGCGCGTGCCGCCGCTGCGCGAGCGCACCGAGGACATCCCGCTGCTGTGCGACTACTTCCTCGACAAGTTCAGGCGCCGCTACGAGAAGAGCGTGAAGACGCTGGCGCCGGCCGTGTATCACATCCTGATTCGCAGCCGGTGGCCGGGGAACGTCCGGGAGCTCGAGAACGCCATAGAGCGTGCGGTCCTCGTCGCCAAGGGGTCGGAGATCACGGTCGGCGACCTTCCGGAATCGATTCGTGAGGAGTCCACGAGCGGCGCCGACTTCGTGATCCCGCCGCACCGCACGCTCGCCGAGATCGAGAAGATGGCGATCCTGCAGACACTCCAGCGGACGAACTGGAACAAGCAGGAGGCGGCGCAGATTCTCGGGCTCTACCGGCCGACGCTCTATAGCAAGATGAAGAAGCACGACATTCAGGACGGCGGCAAGTCGGCGCGTATGGCGGCCGCCTCGGCCTCGGCCGCGGCGGACGAGGAGCCGGAAGCCGACGAAGAGGAGCCGGAGCCGGCCGAAACGGCCTAGGCACGCCTCTTGAAATCCCGAAGCGGGGCCCGAGCGGCCCGCGGGAGGTAGGACGCATGTCAGAGCAATCACAAGTGGTCGCAGCGTCGGTCATCGGCGCCGTCGTCGGCGCCCTGGCCGGCTATCTGTTCTTTACCGAGCGCGGCCGTGCACTGCGCCGCGAGCTCGAGCCCGGTCTGGAAGAAGCGGCTCGCGATTTGAGCCGGGTGACGGGCACCATGTTCGGGGCGGCGGGAGCTGCCCGCGAAGGCTGGAAGATCGTTCGGGATGCCATCGACCGCATCGACACCCATCGGTACCCGCACTCAAACCAGACCAGCCCGTTCTGATCGTCGCGGCTGGTCGAGGCGGTTGGCCCTCGCGGGCCATCGTATCCGCGGGGTCGGGCGGCTGACGGCCCTGGCAGCGTGGCACGGGCTGGTGGGGTTCTATCGCAGCGATAACCTCACCTACGCGGCGTCGATCGCGTACTACGCGCTGCTGTCGCTCTTTCCGTTCTCGATGCTCGGCCTGGCGATCCTCGCGAATGCGACGAGCGACGAGGAGAGCCGGACCGAGGTCCTGCGATTCATCCTCCGCTATTTTCCGCAGCAGTTCGAGTTCATCGCGAATCAGTTCGACGCGTTGTCCGCGAGTGTCGTCGGCCTGTCGGTCGCAAGCGCCCTCTTCCTCGTCTGGGGCTCGTTCGGCGTATTCGGCGCGGTGACGAGCGCGGTCAACCATGCGTGGGGTGTGGAGAAGGCGCGGAGCTTCTGGCAGCACAAGCTGGTCGCCTTCGTGATGATGCTCTGCGCGGGTCTGATCCTCCTTGCGACCCTGCTGGTGGTGACGGCCTCCCACGTCGTGGACGCGACATGGTTCGCTCAGGTGCTGGCGCGGTTCCCGG
The DNA here is from genome assembly GCA_050250175.1 of Vicinamibacterales bacterium. GTDB lineage: Bacteria > Acidobacteriota > Vicinamibacteria > Vicinamibacterales > CAVVIG01 > JBFWPD01. The sequence continues at coordinate 20,416 of JBFWPD010000001.1, read as the reverse complement.
CGCTCGAGGTGTTCCGCAGTCTCCTGATTCGTTACGCGACGACCGCGCTGTTCATCGGCGTGGTCGGCCTGATCTACTACTTCGTGCCGAATGCCGACGTGCGTTTCCGCGATGTCTGGGTTGGCGCGGCCGTGACCGGACTGCTGTGGTCCGGCGTGCTCGACGCCTTCACCTGGATGTTCCGCGACCTCGGACGGCTGTCCGCGATCCATGGGTCCATTGCGGCGGTTGTCGTGTTCCTGATCTGGGTGTACACGCAGGCCGTGATCCTGCTGTACGGCGCAGAGCTCACGGCCGCCTACGCGCGCCTGCGTCGTGGACGGCCCGACACGATGGCGGCGGCGCCGACGCCGCGCATCGATGCTTTCTGATCACGAAGACACGAAACACACGAAACACGGAAACACGAAACTCACGAAGCACGAAGACACGAAACTCCACGAAGTACGAAACTCACGAAGCCTGCGAGCTTGGTCGCAGATCCAGAGGCCCTGGCACCACGCGCTTCCTGTCACCTGTTCCAGGTGCCGCTCCTCCTGTGAGAAGGCGACGAGCGCCGCGAAGGCAAGGAACCAGCGCTTACAGAAGGGCCGGAATGGGAGAAGGCGGCAGCGGTTCCTGAAGATCAGTCTGATCGCGTCTTTGGCGGCGCTGTAGTCGTTGGCAGGTCTGTGTGTGTCCCACCTTTGGTGTGTTTCGTATTTTCGTGTGTTTCGTGTCTTTTTCGTGTGTTTCGTGTTTCTCTTCGTGCCTTCGTGCCGAGTCTCTGTCCGTTTTCGTGTGTCTCGTGTTACGGCACCTGCACACGCGCGAGCGCGCGGATGATCGCCTCGCTGAACATCGGCACGTCGTCGGGCTTGCGTGACGTGATCAGATTTCCGTCCTCGACGACGGGCTTGTCGACGTAGAGGCCGCCGGCGTTCTTGACGTCGATCGCAATCGAGGGCCAGCAGGTGAGTGTGCGTCCGCGCAGGGCGTTGGCCGAAATGAGCACCTGCGGGCCGTGGCAGATGGCCGCCACGGGCTTGCCGGCCTGCATGGCGTCGCGCGCGAGGTCGACCATGGCGTGCCGCATCCGCATCTTGTCGGGCGCGTGCCCGCCGGGGATCACCACGGCGTCGAAATCCTTGATCTTCGCGGCACCCGCGGCGATGTCGGCGGTGACGACTGCCTCGCCACGCTTCCCGCGATAGCTGCCGCCCGCCGTGGCGCCCACGAGGACGACCGTGGCTCCTGCCGCACGCAGCGTTTCGAGTGGACCCGTCAGTTCCCGATCCTCGAACTCGTCCTCGACGAGCATTGCCACCCGCTTTCCCGTCAGCGAAGCCGCATCAGCCATGCGGGAAATCTTACTGCACCTGATCGTTTGCGGCGAACCAGCGGGCGGGTCCAGGTGAGCGTGCCGCACGCGAGTGTCATAATCGCGGAATGAATCGCCTCGCCGGAACGCGCAGTCCGTACCTCCTTCAGCACGCGGCCAACCCTGTGGACTGGTATCCGTGGGGCGACGAAGCGTTCGAGAAGGCGCGCCGCGAGGGCCGGCCCATCTTTCTGTCGATTGGCTACTCGACGTGCCACTGGTGTCACGTCATGGAGCACGAGTCATTCGAGAACGCCGCGGTGGCGGCGGTGCTGAACGAGCACTTCGTGTCGATTAAAGTCGATCGGGAAGAGCGCCCCGACGTCGACCGCGTGTACATGACCTTCGTGCAGGCGACCACCGGATCCGGTGGATGGCCGATGAGCGTCTGGCTGACGCCGGATCTCAAGCCGTTCTACGGCGGTACCTACTTTCCGCCGTCCGCACGCTGGGGCCGCCCCGGCTTCATCGAGATCCTTCAGGAGATCGCACGCGTCTGGCACGAGAACCGCGACAAGATCGAAGCCTCCGCCGAGGGGGTGACCTCCGACCTGCGTTCGTCCATAGCGACGGAGGCGGCAGGGAGCGAGCCGTCAGCCGACGCGCTGGCGCGGACGGTCCGTCAGTTTGCAGACTCGTTCGACCACCGGCACGGCGGCTTCGGCTCGGCGCCAAAGTTTCCGCGGCCCAGCGAGTTGCTGTTCCTGTTTCGCGAGCACGCGCGAACCGGCGACACGTACGCGCGCGACATGGCGCTGGCGACGCTGCAGGCGATGGCGCTCAGCGGTATGCGCGATCTCGTCGGAGGAGGATTTCATCGTTACTCCGTCGATGCCGAATGGCGCGTGCCTCATTTCGAGAAGATGCTCTACGACCAGGCGCAGCTGGTTCAGGCGTATCTGGATGCCGCTCAGGTATCCGGCGACCGCTTCTTCATGGACGTCGCCGAAGACACGTTGCGCTACGTCATGCGCGAGATGACGGACGAAGCGGGCGGCTTCTTCTCCGCCGAGGATGCCGACAGCATCCCTCCGGAGCACGCAGGCGATCCTGGCGCACGCAAGATGGAAGGGGCCTTCTATCTGTGGACTGCGGGTGAGATCGACGAGCTTGCCGGATCCGACACCGCCCTCGTGAAGCGCCACTTCGGCGTCGAGCCTGCGGGCAACGCGCCGGCTGATCCGCAGCAGGAGTTTGTCGGCAAGAACATCCTCTACATTGCGAAAGCGATCGAGGACGTCGCATCAGAGTCAGGCACGCCGGAGTCCGATGTGCGAGCCGTGCTCGCACGCGTGCGGTGTGCGATGTTCGAGGCTCGGCTGGCGCGGCCACGGCCTCATCTCGACGACAAGGTCCTGACGGCCTGGAACGGACTCATGATCGGCGCCTTTGCCCGCGCAGGACGCCTGCTGAAGGCCGCGGGGGGCCGTGACGCCGAATCCGGTGCGGGCCTCGTCGATGCCGCACGGCGCGCCGCGTCCTTCATCGAGCAGCGCATGTGGGATCGGGACTCGAAGACGCTGCTGCGGCGCTACCGTCAGGGACATGCCGAGATCGACGCCTACGCCGAGGACTTCGCGTTTCTGATCGCGGGTGTGCTCGAACTGTTTCAGGCAGATCCCGATCCGCGATGGCTCGAGTGGGTGCTCGCACTGCAGCGCAGGCAGGACGAGCTGTTCTGGGACCAGGTCGACGGCGGATGGTTCAGCACGACCGGCCGGGATCCAAGCGTGCTGCTTCGCCTGAAAGAGGATTACGACGGTGCGGAGCCGACGGCAACGTCCGTCTCCGTTCAGAATCTGCTCGTGCTGTCGCATCTTGCCGAGGATGCGGACTGGGCCGATCGAATCAGCCGCTCGCTCCGATTGTTCGGGAAGAGATTGGAGCAGACGGGGCGAGCCGTCCCGATGATGGCAGCGGCCCTGTCCATCCATCTCGCCGGACTCAGGCAGGTCGTGATCGTCGGCGACGCTGGAGCGGACGAGCTCGATTGGGCGCTTGCCGTACGCTACCTTCCGTCAACCACCGTGCTTCGCCTCTCTCGCGCGCAGCAGGCAGGACTCGGTGCGCTCATGCCCTTTGTTGCGGCGATGCGGCCAATCGACGGCAGGGCGACGGCCTATGTGTGCCGCGACTTCACGTGCGGCGCACCAATCTCGGCGCCGGACGCACTCATGACGGCGCTCGGAGATTAGGAGTTAGGCACTTGGGAATTGAGAATGGAATGTTGGAATGAATGCTGAAAATGGATATTGGGCTGAACGTTGAAATGAGATCGTCGAGCCCCGGGCGTGAAGCTCCTCTTGAATTCCCAATTCCCAATACCTAATTCATGATTACAGTCCCTCCCATGACATTGCCTGTTGACGTCTGGCTCCGCGGCGATCATCACGCCACCACCGAATCGATTGGCGGCCTGCAACGAGAGCCCCGCGCCTGGACGGACGATGACGTCCGGACCGTGCTCGAGGGGATGCTGCATGCCATGCACCGCATGAAACATCCCGGGGACGCCGAGCGTCACATCGCGCTTCGCGGTCTCAGCTGGATCGTCAACCCGTACGAGGGAGGCGGCGTGGTCATCGCGATCGAGATCACGATGGGGGCCGCAGTGGCCGGTCCGATTGACATGGAGCAGAGCGCGCTCGAGCAGATGATCCGCCGCGTGCTGGCGTCACCGGCTCCAGCGGCATCCAGCACGGTTCACTGACCCTGCGCAAGCAGCGGCGCGTCGTCGTGCGCCACAGCCGTCTCGAGCGGCTCGTTCTGATCGCCCGCGCCGTGTTCGAGTCCGCAGCGGGGACAGAGCGTGGGCGGCTGCGTGTTGTCGATGCGGTGGTCCACCGCGGGAATCGTCTGCAGATACGCAAAGATGGCCGACAGGTCTTCGTCCGTCTGCGTGCCGAAGATCTTCCAGGGCATCCGGTCGTGGATCTTGCGGGCGCCGACCATGCCCGTCCGCATCATCGTGATGAAGATCTGCTCGTCGTAGTACGGAATCCCGCTCGGATCAGGCGTGATGTTCACGCTCGAGACTCTGCCGAAGGGGCCGGTGAAGACGTTGCCCCCAGCCAGATCGAGCTCGGTCAGCGAGTTGCCCTGAGCGTCCATCGGCGTATGGCAGTCGCGGCAGACGCCGAGCCGCACGAGATAGTCACCGTACTCGACGCGATTACCGCGATCGGGTTCGGGAATCGGCTCCGTGATCGGCTCAGGCACGTTGTTGATCAACCGGCTGAGAGGAAAGGGGATCTCGGTCGGGGGCAGATTCGTCGCCAGTGGCTCGAGCGTGCGGAGATAAACGACGATGGATGCGAGATCCTCGTCGGACATGTACTTGTATTGCCCGTAGGGCATGATGGGAAAGAGCGCGCGGCCCGATCGGTGAATGCCTTCGCGGATCGCGCGCGCGACCTGATCGTCGCTCAACGCGCCGATACCGGTGTTGGTGTCAGGCGTCAGGTTGGCGGCCGTGATCCATGGGAGGTCCTCGTCGGCCCAGTTGTGCCCGCCACCCTCAGTGCCGGTTCTGACGGGGAATCCCGGAGCGTCCCAGTCGAGTTCCGAATGACACGCGAGACAGCCGGCGACGGAGTTGGCCAGGTACTCGCCTCTCGCCAGGCGGGCCGCAGTGACTTCGAAGGTGCGGTCAGTGAGCGGCCTCGCCCGCGGCCCGATGAACGGACGAATGCCGACGACAGCAACCGCGGCAATTCCCAACAGCACGACGAGTGCAACGACTACAAGCGCGGCCCACTTCAACCAGCGTGACATCGATCCCTTTCCCTACGGTATGGCGCACTGTGCGCGGCGATTCAGCCGCGAGCGCACCATGCCAGCAGGCGTTTAGCACAACCAGACTGCGTCGAGGCGCGAAGTAAGAGGGGCTGATTCTATTCCGCGCCCATCAGATAGACGGCACCAACGTCGTGAGCTCGGTGCTACTGATGAGTTTAGCCTGCCCCGAGATTCGTGTCGCCTGTGAGGCCGGGTAGCGCTACGTCAGACGGCGGAACAGGCGGAGGAAGGGGACCAGGCGGGGATGGTGCTTCTCGTAGAACGCCAGGTGACTGCGTTCGTAGGCAGCCCGCGTCGCTTCAGGAGCGCTGGCCACCGATCGACCCTTGAGATGGACGACTTCGATCTCCGGCGAGAAGAGAATGTGCCGCCCGCGCGCCCGGATGGCCGCGCAGAAGTCGACGTCTTCCGTATACATGAAATAGCGCTCGTCGAGCAGGCCGACGGCTTCCGCGTCGGCGCGCCGGACGAGCAGGCACGCGCCGCTCACCCAGTCGGGACGTTGTTCTTCGCGCGTCATGGTGTCGATACGGCTGAGCGTGAGCGCGTCTCCGCGTTCGACGGCTTTCATCAGCCGTCGCTGCTGGAACTCGCTCAACGGGCTGATCATCCGGCCAAACGACAGCTCGGGCTGCCGGTCGCCGTTCAGGAGGCGCGGACCGACCACGGCAACATCGGGATGCTGCCGCAGAGTCGCAACGAGCGCGTCGATGGCGCCCGGGGGGACGACGGTGTCGCTGTTCAGGAGAAGCAGGAGGTCGCCGGTCGTCGCGCGAATCCCGAGGTTGCTGGCTGCGGAGAACCCGAGGTTGCTCCCTGCCGGGATTACTCGTACTGAGGACCATCGCCCTGCGGCCTCCGGGCTGCCGTCGCTCGAGGCGTTGTCCACGACGACGATCTCGTGACTGATCGACGGCGGCGCATCAGAGAGCGACTGGAGGCAGCCCTCGAGCACCTGCCGTGCGTTGTAGCTCACGATGACGATCGACAACGCTGGTGTCGTCATCGTGTTGCGCAGCCCTCGAGGAGCGACATCACCTCACGCGCGGCGCGCGGCCAGCTGTAGCGTCCCAGTGTGCCCGGCGCTGCCGAGAGCACCTGTCCCCGGGTCGCCTCGTCGAAGAGGAGGCGGTCCAGGCAGTCGCCGGCCGCGCGTGTGTCGTCGGGTGGGACGTAGAGCGCGGCATCGCCGCAGCTCTCCCTCGCGACAGCGGTGTCCAGGAGCAGCGGTGGCACGCCGGACGCCAGTGCCTCGAGTGGCGTCATGCCGAGCCCTTCATATTCAGAGAGGAACGCGAAGGCCCTCGCCGAGTGGTACAAGCCCGCGAGCTGATCGTCAGTGACGTACTGATGCCAGCGTACGCGATCGTCGAGCTCTTCGTGGGCGATGCACTGGCGCACGTCCTGGAAGGGATACGTGCGATTGTCGCCGACAATGTCGAGCGACGCGCGGCGGTGCCGCAGCGCCACGCCGCCAAAGGCCCGGATCAGCGCCGGAATGCGGCGGCGATTGAAGATCGACCCGACATAGAGCACTCGAGGCTCCCTCGCCTCCCGAGCGCTCGCCGGTAACGGCAATGGCTCGATCCCGGGCAGCACGACGTGCACCTTCCCGGCGTCCACTCCGAGCAAGTCGACGATCTCGCGACGCGAAAATTCCGAGACGGTGACGACCGCGCAGGCCATGTGCGCCGTGCGCTCGGTCAGCAGCCGCCGGCGCACGCCCTCGCGTGGAGTGAACCATTCAGGGTGGGCCGTGAACGAGACGTCGTGGATGAGTGCGACGGCCGGTGCCTTCAGCTGGAGAGGCGCGGTGTAGGCGGGCGCGAAGAACACGTCGAGCGCGTCCTTTGCTGCCGCACGCGGGAGAGCCATCTGCTCCCAGACCGTTCCTCGTCCGCCAGGCACGATCCGCTGCGTGACGGGTGAAGCCGACGTGGGTAGAGACACCGCTTCCGGGGCATACAGGATCAGTTCATGTGACAGGGGCGGCACGGCGGAGAGCCACTCGCGAAGCAGCATCCCCAGCCAGCGTCCGACGCCCGTCGACTGCCCGCAGATCTCCCGGGCGTCTATGCCGATGCGCATCGATCCTGGCCGAGCCGCCGCGCGCGCTCCTCGATGGCGATCCGGTAGGCTTCATAGACACGATCGGCCGTGTCACTCCACCGGTATCGCGCGGCCTGTGCGAACCCGCGCGTCCGGCACGACGTCGCCAGACTGTCGTCGCTCAGGAGCCTGCTGATGGCCGCTGCCATCTCCTTGTCATCGACAGGATTGACGAGGAGTCCCGCATCGCCGAGGACCTCGGGCAGCGCTCCGCGGTTTGCCGCCACGACCGGGACGCCAAGAGTCATGGCCTCGAGTACCGGAAGGCCAAAGCCCTCCTCGAAGCTCGGTTGCACCAGCAGACGCGCCCCGTCGTACAGGGCGCGCCGCTCATCCGGTGGCACATACCCGATGTGTCTCACGCGACCCGCGAGGGGCTGCCGGTTCAATCGGTCGAGCAGCGGACCGGCTTCGGGAGGTGCCTGGCCGGCCAGGACCAGCTCGGGCATTGTCCGGGTGCCGTTCGCCGCCGCGACGAGACGGGCCCAGGCGTCGAGCAGCGTCCCGAGATTCTTGCGAGGCTCGAGCGTACCAAGAAAGAGGACATAGCCGTTCACAGGTGCGTCCGGTCGCGGACTCCACGCGGGAGCCCCCGGCGAGCAGACCGAGATTCGCCCAGCCGGGACCTCGAGCCGGCCTGCCACTTCGCTCGCGGTGAAACGCGAGACCACGATGACCCGATCGGCGCGATGTGCGTGCGCGCGTGCGAGCGCCGGGTAGTCGCGCCGGATCTCGGCGCGGGTCCGTTCGGGATGAGCGAGAAAGTTGAGATCGTGGACGGTCACCACGTGCGCGGCCGCCCGCGCGGGCAGAACGAGTGGGTGCAGGGAATGCGTGACGTCGAAGCGCGCGCCGGCCACGACTTCTGCTGGAGGCCAGCCGAGGCGATGCCATGCCAGGTTGAGACTTGCGACAGGGATCCGCCGGTCCACCGCGCTCACGCCCTGGAGCTCCGGAGCGACTGCCAGCCGGTCCTTCCAGGAGCTCGAAAAAATAGTCAGGTCGAGTTGGTGGCCTTCGTTCGAGGGGAAGCGACTCGCCAGCGCGGAGACGAGTCCGTGTGTGTACTCGCCCACGCCGCTCCGACTCTTCAGAGCGGCTCTGTAGTCGATCAGTACACGCACGGAGGGACGTTACCACAGGGGTCGCTCTTGCGTAAGTCCTTCCAAATCAGTACCTTGTTGGGCTATGAAAATCGCCGTCGTGGGGACCGGATACGTCGGTCTCGTGCTGGGCGCCTGCCTCGCCGAGAACGGCAATGAAGTGATTTGCGTCGACAAGGACGAGTCCAAGATCACCATGCTCGAGGCCGGACGGATGCCGATTTACGAGCCTGGCCTCGAGGAAATGGTGAAGCGGAACTTCGACGAGGAGCGCCTGAGCTTTACGACCGACTTGCCTGGCGCCGTCCGGGCCTCCGACATCGTGTTCATCGCCGTCGGGACGCCACAGGGAGAAGACGGGTCAGCCGATCTCGGACACGTCCTGGCCGTGGCGCACGCGGTGGGCAAGGCCCTCGAGAAATACACCGTGATCGTCGACAAGAGCACCGTCCCGGTCGGTACCGCCAGGAAGGTCCGTGCGGCCATCGCGTCCGAGACGACGCACCCCTTCAGCGTGGTGAGCAACCCCGAGTTCCTGAAGCAGGGGGCCGCAATCGACGACTTCATGAAGCCGGATCGCGTGGTGATCGGCTGCGACGACCAGCGCTCGGCCGAGATCATGCGGGAGCTCTACGGACCCTTCACGCGAACCGGCGCGCCGATCATGATGATGGACACGGCCAGCGCCGAGTTGAGCAAGTACGCGGCGAATTCGATTCTCGCGACGCGCATTTCCTTCATGAACGAGATCGCGAATGTGTGCGAGCGGGTCGGTGCGGACGTCGATCAGGTGCGCAAGGCCATCGGGTCCGATCGGCGGATTGGCACCTCATTCCTCTTCCCAGGCGTCGGGTACGGCGGCAGCTGCTTCCCGAAGGACGTCAAGGCACTCGTCAAGTCGTCGAGCGACGAGGGCTACGACTTCCGGATCCTGAAGGCCGTCGAGGAAGTGAACGTCCGGCAGAAGCTGCGGCTCGTCGAGAAGATGCAGCAGCACTTCCCGGATCTGGGAGGAAAGACGATCGCCCTGTGGGGACTCGCGTTCAAGCCGCGCACCGATGACATGCGCGAGGCGCCCGCGATCTCGATCATCGAGAGGCTGCTGGAGCTGGGCGCAAGCGTCAACGCGTACGACCCTGAAGCCACGGAAACCGCGCGCCGGATCTTCGGCGATCGCATCAAGCTTGCCGAGCGGAGCTACGAAGCCCTGTCAGGCGCCGACGCGCTCGCCGTTGTCACCGAGTGGAACGAGTTCCGGGAGCCGGACTACGGCAGGATGCGTCAGTTGATGCGCGCGCCGGTCGTGTTCGACGGTCGAAACATCTATTCGCCCGAGCACATGCAAGCGCTGGGCTTCACGTACTTCTCCATTGGACGCTGAGCCGGCTGTCGTTCTTGTGACGGGCGGCGCCGGCTACATCGGCAGCCACGCCTGCAAGGCGCTCAGTCGCGGCGGCTATCGTGTAGTCGTCTTCGACAACCTCTCGTCCGGACATCGCCCTGCCGTCCGGTATGGAGAGCTCGTCGAAGGCGACATCGCCGACGTGAACCAGGTGCGCGACGCCCTGCGGAAGCACCGGATCTCCGCCGTCATGCATTTTGCCGCGCTGCTCGACGTGGCCGAGTCGGTGCGGGAACCGGCGCGCTACTACAACAACAACGTCCTGGGAACGCTCGGGGTGCTGGCGGCGATGGCCGCCGAAAAGGTGCGCCACTTCGTTTTCTCGTCCACGTGCGCGACCTTCGGCGAGCCTGTCGAGACGCCGATCGCCGAGACCCATCCGCAGCGGCCCATCAACGCCTACGGCGAGACCAAGCTGGCAGTGGAGCGGGCGCTGCCTCACTTCGAGCGGGCCTACGGGATCCACTCGACGATCCTGCGGTACTTCAACGCCGCGGGGGCCGATCCCGAGGGCGAGCTCGGCGAAGATCATTCGCCCGAGATCCACGTGATTCCCCGTACCATTGAGGCCGCCATGGGAGGACCGGGGGTGTCGATCTTCGGCGACGACTATCCGACGCCCGACGGGACCTGCCTGCGCGACTACGTTCACGTGACGGATCTGGCCGACGCCCACGTGAAGGCGCTCGCGGCGCTCGTCGAAACGGAGCGATCGGCGGCCTACAACCTGGGCACCGGCCAGCCGCACTCGGTTCGCGAAGTGATTCGCGCGGTCGAGCAGGTGAGCGGACGTCCCATCCACGCGAGTCTGGCGCCGCGGCGTCCGGGCGACCCCGCCGTCCTCTACGCCGCGCCCCACAAGGCGAACACCGAACTCCGGTGGCAGCCGCGCTTCACGGATCTCGAGGCGATCGTCCGCACGGCCTGGGACTGGCAGCAGTCGCATCCTGGAGGGTACGGAGCCGCGACGTCTCGTGCATGAGCCCTCACCGCTCCGTCGGCTGTTCGGCTATGCGCGACCGTATCGAGGTCGCCTGGCCCTCGCCGTCCTGGGGATGCTCATGTATGCCGCCGGATCGGCCGGTCTGGCGGCGCTGATCCAGCCAATCTTCGACAGCGTCCTTCCCAACCAGCAGGAGCTCAGCCTCGTCGCCTGGCTCATCGTCGGCACCTACGTGCTGAAGGGCGCCGGCTCGTATGTCTCGTCCTACCTGATGGCCGACGTCGGACAGCGCGTCGTCCTCGACCTCCGGAACGCTCTGTATCGCCATGTGCTCGGACAGTCCGCCGGCTTCTTCGCGACGCGGACGACAGGCCAGCTCATGTCGCGGATCAACGACGACGTGAGCCAGATTCAGCAGGTCGTGTCGGAGACCGCAGGCGATCTGGCGCGGGAATCGCTCGCTATTGTCGGCTTTGCGGCGCTCCTCTTCTACTACGACGCGCGGCTCGCCGTGTTCTGTCTGATCAGCGCCCCTCTCGTCGTCTATCCGCTCGTGCGGCTCGGGCAGCGAGTGCGCAGGACGACGAGGCGCAGCCAGGAAGCCCGGGAGCGACTCTCACACATCAGCGCGGAAACGCTGGCGGGACATCGCATCGTCAAGGCCTTCGGCACGGAGCAGAAGGAAACCGCCAAGTTCAGTCAGGCGGGCGCGCACCTGTACCGCACGAACATGAAAGTGACGGCAACGCTCTCGACGTTGCCGCCGCTCATGGAGCTCCTCGGAGGGTTCGGCATGGCCGGCGCCCTCTGGTACGGGACGCGCGAGATCGCGGCGGGCCAGCTCACGACCGGTGAGTTCACGTCGTTCATCGCGGCGCTCTTCCTGATGTACGGCCCGGCGAAGAAGCTCAGTCGCGTGAACGCGAACCTGCAGCAAGCCATCGCGTCGGCCGAGCGTATTTTCGAGATGCTCGATACACACACCGAGGTGGGGGAGCGGTCTGGCGCACAGGCTCTTGCGCCGTTCACGCGCGCCATCGAGTTCCGTGAGGTGGCCTTCGGGTACGACGAGTCGCACGCGCGGATTCTCCGTGGCGTGTCGTTCAGGGTCGGGGCCGGACAGATGATCGCGATCGTCGGACGCAGCGGTGCCGGCAAGACGACGCTCGTCAATCTGTTGCCCAGGTTCTTCGACGTCAGCGCCGGCAGCATCCTGATCGACGGAGTGGACCTGCGTGACGTCACGCTCGCGTCGCTGCGGAAGCAGATCGGCATGGTCACGCAGGAGACGGTGCTCTTCGACGACACCGTCGCGGCGAACATCGCGTACGGCGCGGATGGAGCGACGCCGCAGGAGGTCGAAGCGGCCGCACGTGCTGCGCATGCGCACGAGTTCATCCAGCATCTGCCCGAGGGGTATGGGACGTTGATCGGCGAGCGGGGGCAGCGATTGTCAGGCGGTCAGCGTCAGCGGATTGCGATCGCGCGTGCGTTGCTCAAGAACGCGCCGATTCTCGTTCTGGATGAAGCAACGTCGGCGCTCGACGCTGAATCGGAACTGCTGGTGCAGAACGCCCTCGCCAACCTGCTGCTCAATCGCACGTCCTTCGTGATCGCGCACAGGCTGTCGACGATTCGCCGCGCCGACGCCATCATCGTTCTCGAACGGGGCCGTGTCGTGGAGATTGGCCGTCACGACGAGCTGTTGGCGCGGCCGTCCGGGACCTATGCGCTCCTGTATCAGATGCAGCTGCTCGAAAACCGGAAGGCATCGGAGCGCCTGAAGCCAGTTGCGAGCACCCAGTAGCGTGCCGTCCTGAAGCCTGTAGCCTGAAGCCTGAAGCCTGAAGCCTGAAGCCCGAAGCCCGAAGCCCGAAGCCCGAAGCCCGAAGCCTGTAGCCCGAAGCCCGAAGCCCGAAGTAGCCCGGAGCCTGAAGCCGTCCATGATCAAGTCCATGACCGGATTTGCCGCAGTGACCGACGAAGCGGACCGCGCGACCGTCGGCGTAACCGTGAGATCCCTGAATCATCGTCATCTCGATCTCCAGCTGCGGCTGCCGTCGATGCTGGCGGCCATTGAGAGCGACGTCCGGGCGCTTGTCGCCAAGCGAGTCGCGCGCGGCAGGGTAGAAGTCGCCATCTCGCTCCAGCTGCGTCAGCCGCCCGGCGTGGAGGTCGAGCTCAACGAGGAGTTCGCGCAGGCGCTCGAGGCTGCGCTGCAGCGTGCACGAGGCCGCGGACTCGTCGCCGGCGTGCTGACCCCCGGAGACCTCGTGCGGATGCCGCAGGCCCTGACAATTCGCGAACGCCCCGCCGATGCCGACGAGTCGCTCGCGGAGGAGCTGGCCACGCAGGCCCGCCGTGCGCTCCATGCCGCGCTCGTCGAGCTCGACGTCATGCGATTGCGGGAGGGCGAGCATCTTCGCGCGGATCTCGACGAGCGGCGGACCACCGCCGCGTCGCTCGTCGAGCAGATCGCGGTTGCTGCCGATGCGGGCCGCGCCGGCGTCGAAGAGCGTCTCGCAGCGCGCGTGCGCGAGTTGCGTGCTGATTCTCAGGCCGACGAGACCATGGTCGCGCAGGAGATCGTGCGCGTGGCGGCACGGTCGGACATCTCCGAGGAAACCGCACGATTTCGAGGGCACGTGTCGCACTGGGTGGCGCTGGCTGACAGCCCGGAGCCGTGCGGACGCAAGCTCGACTTTCTGCTGCAGGAGATGAATCGCGAAGTGAACACGATGGGCTCGAAGGCGGACGGCCTGCGGGTCTCGGAATTGATCATCGCGGCGAAGGCGGAGCTCGAGAAGATGCGCGAGCAGGTGCAGAATGTCGAGTGAGGCGTCGGGGAGGGGCGGACGCGGACTGCTCTTCATCGTCTCCGCGCCGTCCGGCGCCGGGAAGACGACCATCGTCGAGCGTCTCGTCGAGCAGATGCCCCATCTCAGGCTCTCGCGCTCCTACACCTCACGCGACGCGCGCCAGGGCGAGACCGACGGGGTCGACTATAATTTTGTGTCCCGCAGCGAGTTCGAGATCAGGCGCGATCGCGGCGAGTTCCTCGAGTGGGCCGACGTCTTCGGCAACTTGTATGGCACTTCGCGCGCGGACACCGAGACACTGCTCGCGACCGGCGACGACGTGGTCCTCGTGATCGACGTCCAGGGGGCGCGCCAGGTCCGCCGGAGCGGCATTCCGCTCATCACGGTGTTCGTCATGCCCCCGTCATTCGCAGTCCTCGAGCAGCGTCTGCGGGGCCGGAGCAAGGACAGCGACGGAGCGATTCAGCGCCGGCTGCAGGTGGCGCGCGACGAGGTCGCCTCGTTCGCAGACTACGACTACGTGGTCCTCAACGACGAGCTGACCGCCGCCGTGGATCGGCTTCGTGGCATCGTCCTCGCCGAGCGTGCCAGAATGGAACGGATGCGGCCGGTGGCGCAGAGCGTGGTCCACACCTTTGCCCGCCGCCCGGTGAACGAAGATGCGCGATGAAGGAAGGAAAGAGGAGAACGTGAGCAACCCAAGCCAGCCCCCCAGTCGATTCGAGTTTGTCGTCACCGCAGGCGCACGCGCCCGCCAGCTGCTCGCCGGATCCACGCCCCGCGTGGACGTCGGCAACCACAAGAAGGTGACGATTGCAAAAAGGGAAGTGCAGACCGGAGCTGTCGAGCGGCTTCCGATCGTGATTCCTGCGCCCGAAGCTGTGGTGCCCGAGGAGTAGCAGTTCACACAGTTACCAGATCACCAAATCCCCCGATTACCAGATGTTGATCGCTCTCGGCGTCACCGGCGGCGTTGGCGCCTACAAGGCGGTGGAAGTCGCCCGAGGCCTGCAGAAGCTCGGGCACGAGGTCGTGGCCATCATGACCCACTCGGCCACGCGCTTCGTCGGTCCGCTGACATTCGAAGCGATCACCAGACGGCGCGTCATTACCGACCAGTTCGAGTCGGGTGCGAACGCGGACATCGAACATATCGCCCTGGCATCGTCGATCGACCTGCTGCTCATCGCCCCCGCCACCGCCAACATCATCGGCAAGATGGCGAATGGGATCGCCGACGACTTCCTCTCCACGCTGTACACGGCGACACGTGCGCCGGTCCTCGTGGCGCCTGCGATGAACACTCAGATGTTCGCGCACGAAGCGGTGAGGAAGAACCTCGATACGCTGACGGCGCGCGGCGTGATGTTTGTCGAGCCTGGTGAGGGCTATCTGGCGTGCGGATGGATCGGCAAGGGCCGGCTCGCCGAACCCGACGAGATCGTCTCGGCGGCTCACACCATGCTCCGGCCCAGTGGTCCGCTGAGCGGCCGCCGTGTGCTCGTCACCGCGGGCCCGACGTTCGAAGATCTCGACCCCGTGCGGTTCATCGGCAACCGGTCGAGCGGCCGGATGGGATTCGCGATTGCCGCAGAAGCGGCGCGCCGCGGCGCACAGGTCACGCTCGTGGCCGGGCCGACGGCAGTCACGCCGCCGGCGGTCGACCGCATCGTTCGCATCAGGAGTGCTGCGGAGATGCACGCCGCCGTCATGGAATCGGCAGACGCGGCCGATGTCGTCGTGATGGCCGCCGCGGTCGCCGACTACACGCCGGCCACGCACTCACCGCAGAAGGTGTCGAAGGACGAAACCGGCAGCACGCTCGAGCTCGAGCGAACGCGCGACATCCTCGCCGAGGTGGGCGCGAGACGCGCCGCAAGGGGCGGCGCCGCTGTCCTGATCGGGTTTGCCGCCGAGACCGAGGACCTGGTAGCGCGCGCGGTTGCCAAGCGCCAGGCGAAGCAGGTGGATCTGGTCGTGGCCAACGACGTGTCGCGGGCCGATGCCGGATTCGACGTCGAGACCAACGCCGTCACGATTGTCGGAGAGGCCGTCAACGAGACTCTTCCCTTACAGTCCAAGGCGAGGGTGGCCGCCGAAGTGCTCGACCGCGTCGAGGCGCTCCTCGCCCGTCACCAGGCCTCAGCCGCAGCGTCGCATGGATCCCCAACAGCTCCGGGAACATCTCCGGTTCGCCGCTGAACTTGGGGTACAGGGCGTGAGTCGCGATCCGGCGTGGCGGCGCCGCGAGGGCGACGATGCGATCCCCGAAGCGGCCTCAGTTGCCCTTCCTGCTGCGGAGCCGGCCGCGGTTCCGGTCTCCTTCTCGGTCTCGCAAGTGGATGCGCTCGCTGCGTTGAAGAGCGAGATCGGCCCTGACTGCGCCCGCTGCAAGCTCCACACGCTCGGGCGAACGCAGGTGGTGTTCGGTGTCGGCAACCCGAGCGCCGACCTGATGTTCGTCGGCGAAGCGCCGGGCGCCGACGAAGACTTGCAGGGCGAGCCCTTCGTCGGCCGCGCAGGGCAGCTGCTGACGAAGATCATCGAGGCGATCGAGATGACGAGGGCCGACGTCTACATCGCCAACGTCATCAAATGCCGGCCACCCCAGAACAGGAATCCGGAGTTCGACGAAGTGGCGTCGTGCGAGCCCTTCCTGTTCCGGCAGGTGGACATCATCCAGCCCAAGGTGATCGTGGCGCTGGGAAAGTTCGGCGCCCAGACGCTGCTGCGGACCGAGGAGCCGATCTCCCGGTTGCGGGGACGCATCTTCGACTATCGCGGAGCAAAGCTGATCCCCACGTTCCATCCCGCGTACCTGCTCCGCAACCCGGCGTCGAAGCGGGAGGTCTGGGAAGACATGAAGCTCGTGAAGCGGCTCCTCGCTGGCGGCTGACCAGAGGTCGCCGGGGCTCGTGCTGATCCGCGTTGCTGTTCCCGTTCCCGCACTCGATCTTCTCACCTACCTCGTCCCCGATTCCGCACCGCCGCCGTCAGTAGGCGCTCGGGTGGTCGTGCCTCTTGGCTCCCGTACCGTCACCGGCATCGTCGTCGAGACCGGAGTTGGCGCGGAGGGCATGGAGGGGGCCGTCCTGAAGTCGGTCACGCAGATACTCGACGACGTGCCCTTCGTGCCGTCGGATGTGGTCGAGCTCGCACGCTGGACCGCCGACTACTACGCGGCTGGTATCGGCGACACGCTCACGGCAGTCCTGCCGCCGATGGCGCGCGGCGTCCGCGCAGACGCTCACAAGACACGGCAGGTCGCATTCGCAACGGACGAAGGCCGTCGCCTGCTGGCCGCCGGCGGGGATCCCCCGCGACCGGCTGCGGCGGCCGCTGGCAAACCTCTGACCGCGAGGCAGCGTGAGACGCTCGCGTGGCTGGCCTCCTCGCCGGCGCCTGTGCCTGTCGCGGCTCTTGCGAGCGAGGGCATCAGCGCTGACGTTGTGACGCGCCTGTCGAAGCAGGGTTTCGTCCGCATCGAGCGTGAACGCCTGGACAGAGATCCCTTCGCGGTCGACAGCGTGGATCTCGGCCGGCTTGACGCCGCACGCCGGCTGACGCTGGAGCAGGCGGAGGCGTTCGAGCGTTTGAAGACGCTGGCGGCGGCGCGTGAGTTTCGCGTGGCACTGCTGCACGGTGTGACGGGCAGCGGCAAGACGGAGCTGTATCTGCGTCTCGCCGACGCCGTGCGGGCGTCAGGACGGACCGTGCTGATGCTGGTGCCCGAGATCGCCCTGACGTCGGCGATCGCATCGCTCTTCCGCCAGGCTTTCGGCGATCGCGTCGCCGTGCAGCACAGCGGGCTGTCTGACGGAGAGCGGCACGATCAGTGGCAGCGAATCCGCAACGGCGCCGTGGACGTCGTCGTCGGGACGCGATCCGCCGTGTTCGCGCCTCTCGATGGACTGGGGCTGGTCGTCGTCGATGAGGAGCATGACGGCTCGTACAAGCAGGAGGAGAGTCCGCGCTACAACGGGAGGGACATCGCGATCGTCCGGGCCAGCCGGTCGGGTGCCCTCGTCGTTCTCGGATCGGCGACGCCGTCGATGGAGACGTATCACAACGCCGATCGCGGCCGGTACGAACGGGTCGTCCTCTCCAAACGGGTGCTTGATCGTCCACTGGCCACCGTGACCGTCGTGGACATGCGGACCCAGTACGCCGGCGAGGGGCCGGACGTGGTATTGAGCCGGCCACTGAGAGAGGCGATCGACATCCGGCTGTCGCTCGGCGAGCAGGCGCTCATCCTGCTCAATCGTCGCGGCTTCGCGACCTCGGTCTTCTGCCGCCAGTGCGCCGGGACCGTGGACTGCCCGAACTGCAGTGTGTCGCTCGTCGTTCATGGCGAGGGCGCCGCGCGTCGCGCACGGTGTCACTACTGCAACTACTCGACGCGTGTCCCGGCCAGATGTCCCGTATGCGCCGCTCCGTACATGGAGCAGGCCGGGTTTGGTACTGAGCGCGTCGAGGCCGAGGTTCGGCGTCTCTGGGCGAACGCGAGGGTTGCCCGACTGGATCGCGATGCCGTTCGCCGGAAGGGCGCCGCTGGCGCGCTGCTCACGAAGTTCTGGAACGGCGAACTCGACGTGCTGGTAGGCACGCAGATGATCGCCAAGGGACATGACTTTCCGAAGGTGACGCTCGTCGGCGTCGTGTCGGCGGACGTCGGCCTTGGCCTGGCGGACTTTCGCGCGTCAGAGAGGACGTTTCAGTTGATCGCCCAGGTGGCGGGACGGGCGGGCCGCGGCGAACGTCCGGGCGAGGCAATCGTGCAGACGATCTACCCGGATCACTACAGCATCGAGCTGGCGTGCCGGCAGGACTATCGCGCCTTTTACGAGCGGGAGCTGCATTTCCGGAAGTCCATGCGGTATCCGCCTGCCGTGGCGCTCGTGAATGCTGTCGTCCGCGCGCGGACGTTCGGCGCGGCCATGGAGGATGCGTCCGTCATTGCCGACACCCTGCGCCGCACGGCCGATGGGTTCGTCGTGCTGGGCCCCGCGCCGGCACCGCTTGGAAAGCTGCGGGGTGAGTACCGGGCGCAGCTGCTGCTGAAGGGGAGCAACCGCAGGCGGCTTCGCGAAGCGATCATGACCGTGCTCGGAGCGCGGGCCGATCTTGCTCGACGCACGATCGTGGATGTCGATCCGTTGTCAGTGAGCTGACGAGGCACGAAAAAGAACGAACACGAGACACGAAGGCACGGAGACACGAAGACAACGAAAGCAGGCAAGGCCGGGAAACGCCCAGCTACGAAACCACAACCTCAGAGCAGAGAGACACCACGACTGGATTCTTCGCGTCTTCGTGTCTTCGTGCCTTCGTGTCTCGAAAGGTCAATCGCCCAACAGATCCGAAGGCCCGATTGGGGCAGGCGTGAAGCAGAGGACGAACATCACGAGGGCGAAAACCGCGAGGATCATCCGAGTCCGATCGAGTGGTTCGTCTTCGTCAGAGGTACTCGGATGGTGGCGTCCGAATACCAGCAGCATGACGATCATCAGCGTCGTCCAGACAATCCAGCTGCTCGAGAAGTAGGTCAGCACGATGGCGACCATGACCATTGCCAGCGTGACCCACGACGATTTTCTTCCCAGTACGGCGTACGAGATGTGTCCGCCGTCGAGCTGGCCGATCGGAAACAGGTTGAGCGCCGTCGCCAGCAGGCCGAACCAGGCCGCGAACGCCACGGGATGCAGGTTGATCGAGAGGTGATCGGGCTGCGTGCCGAAGAGGAGCTGCGCCACGCCCTGGAAGAGCAGAGGCTCCCCGAGCGACAGCAGGCTCGGCGACGGCTCGAGCTCGACGACGTTCGACAGGGCCAGGCCGACGAAGAGCGCTGGAACCGCGATGACGAACCCGGCGATAGGTCCGGCAATCCCGATGTCGAAGAGCATGCGCTTGGTCGGAATCGGTTCCCTGATCTTGATGAAGGCTCCGAGGGTGCCGGTCAGTGGCAGTGGAGCGGGAATGAAGAAGGGGAGTGACGAGTCGACGTCATAATAGCGGCAGGCAAAATAGTGCCCAAGCTCGTGACAGCCAAGAATCGCCAGGATTGTTCCGCTGTACCAGAAGCCGTTGAGGATGTACTCCGCGGTCGTCAGGTCGACGTCGCGCGCGCCGAGGTCGCTCAGGAACGAGGCGTAGTGGTTTGCGCCCGTCAGGGTGGTCGTGACTATTGTCAAAGCCAGCAGGAGCACGTGCTGCCAGACGCGATCCTGGAACTTCCGCCTGGGGGCCAGGTGGAGGTACTCGAACGGCGCGAGCGGTGTCGGGAAATCGCGTGCGGGTTCCAAGGGAAAGAGATTACTGCGGCCCGGGATGGGTGGTTCGGCCCGAAAGGCGTCGAACGGCTACCCGATATTCTGCAGATCCTTGCCGGGCTTGAACCGGATCGTGCGGCCGGGCGGGATGCGAACTTCCTTTCCAGTCCGTGGGTTGCGGCCGATGCCGCGCTTCCGTGGTTTGACCTGGAAGACACCGAACCCGCGCAATTCGATCCGTTCGCCACGCTGCATGGACGTGCGCATCGCATCGAAGACGGCGTCAACGGCCACCTCGGCCTTAACCTTGGTGATGTCGGCAATGCGCGACACTTCGTTGACGATGTCCACCTTGATCATGCTTATGGGCTCCTGGAAGCTGGTAAACACTATAAATACTTGAACTTACACTGTCAAGGCAGAGGCTAAGTTCACTTTTCGCATGTCAAGACGGACCCCGTCAGTCGTTCTCGTCGGCCGCCCCAACGTCGGAAAGTCCACGTTGTTCAACCGGATGACCGGCTCGCGGCGCGCCATCGTCGCGCCAGTTGCCGGGACGACGCGTGATTCGCTTGCGCGGCCGGTGACATGGCGTGGCGCGGCGTTCGACCTC